>CALMFQ010000292.1 GCA_937863215.1 uncultured Pseudomonadota bacterium | reverse complement strand
CCCCTGCGACGCTTCGGCAATCAGGCGGATCGCAGCGGCGGCAAAATTGTCCGGCCCCTTGTAGCCCGCCGCGCGCAGGCGGAACAGCAGATACTGGCCGACATCGTCGCGCCGCAGCGGCTCCAGTTCGAAGCTGTGCACAATGCGCTCGCGCAGCTGGCGCATCGTACTGTCCGCCAGCGTGGCATTCAGCTCCGGCTGGCCGAACAGCACCATTTGCAGCAGCTTGTGGTGACCGCTTTCCAGATTCGACAGCAGGCGGATTTCTTCCAGCGACTCGGGCGGCATGGCGTGCGCCTCGTCGATCAGCACCACCACTTGCCGATTCTGCGCGTAGCGCGTCACCAGATTTTCCTGCAGCAACCGCAGCACAGCACTCTGGCGCAGCCCGGCTATATCCAGATGCAGCTCATCGGCAATCGCGTAGAGAATTTCGTCGCGCGAGTAGCTGGGGTTGGCCAGATAAACGATATCGACATGCTCGCCGAGCTTGTCGATCAGCATGCGACACAACATGGTCTTGCCGCTGCCGACCTCGCCGGTCACCTTGACGATGCCTTCGCCACTGGTGACCGCATACAGCAGGCCGTCCAGCGTCGCGCCGCGGTTGGCGCCGGCGTAGAAGAAGGCGGGGTGCGGCGTGATCTTGAACGGCGGCTCGCCGAGACCGAAATGGGTCAGATACATCGGAGCGGTGGTCACAAAACGTCCTATTTGAAATCCGGCCCCAGTCGCCCGTACAGCGTGGTGCGATTGATGCCGAGCAATTTGGCGGCCTGGCTGACATTGCCGCGCGACAGGCGCAGCGCCGCTTCGATATAGCGGTTTTCCCAGGCCTTGAGCGTCTGGTCGAGATTGAATTCGCCGCCGTACTGCAGCTCGCGCATTGCTGCGGCGATCAGGTCATCGGCCGTTTCCGCCGCCTGCTGGCCGCCGGCCAGCGCACCGACATCGAATTCGGCGCAGACAGTCACAGCAGCCAGCGTCTGGCCCGGATATTTGGTCACCAGGCGAATCACGATATTGCGCAGCTCGCGTACATTGCCGGGAAACGGGTACGCCAGCCAGGCAGCCTCGGCATCCGGCGCCAGGCCGAATGGCTGGTATTGCATCTGCTTGCAGTACTGGCTGCGGAAGTGCGCCAGCAGCGCCAGCCGGTCGTGGCCCAGCTCGCGCAATGGCGGCATGTCGATGGAAAACACCGACAGGCGGTGATACAGGTCGGCGCGAAAACGCCCGGCACGTGCCTCTTCGCGCAGATCGCGATTGGTGGCGGCGACGATCCGCGCCTTGCTGAAGCGGACCTGGGTTTCGCCGACGCGCTGGAAATCGCCGGTTTCCAGCACCCGCAACAGCTTGGCCTGCATTTCCAGCGGCAATTCGCCGATTTCATCGAGAAACAGCGTGCCATCGCCGGCATCCTCGAAATAGCCGGGACGGGTGCTTGCCGCACCGGTAAAGGCACCCTTGGCATGACCGAACAGCGTCGATTCGACCAGATTCGGCGCGATTGCCGCGCAATTGAATACCAGGTAGGGCTTTTGCGCCGCCGGGCTGGCCAGATGCAGCGCATGCGCCACCAGCTCCTTGCCGGTGCCGGATTCGCCAACGATCAGTACCGGGAACGGCGCTGGCGCAAACTGGCGGATCTGGCTGCGCAGCCGCTGCAGCAGCGGGCTGCCGCCGACCAGCGCCAGATCGCCGATTTCCGCTTCGGGCGTAGCCTCTGCCTGCAATGCCTGCTGCGCGCGCGCCAGCGTGGCACAGATGGCCTGCGGATCGCACGGCTTGGCGACGAAATCCACCGCGCCCAGCGCACGCGCGTGGCGTGCGTTGACCTCGTCGCTCTGACCCGACAGCACCACGATCTTGATATCCGGAATCATCGCCAGCAACTCGCCGATCAGGCGAAATCCCTCGTCCGGCTTGTGCGGATGCGGCGGCAAACCGAGATCGATCAGCGCCAGATGCGGCAAAGTGTTGCGTTGACGCAACAGTCGCAGCGCGTGCGTGCAACTGTCCGCGGCAATGACGCTGAATTGCTTGCGCAGCGCGAACTGCAGCGTATCGGCTATCAATGGGTCGTCGTCCACCAGCAGTAATAGCGGCAATGCGGTGGCAACAGGCAGGGGCTGGGCTTGATCAGGCATGGAATTCGTCTGCGGGCGGGCGGCGGCGGCAATAGCGCCGGTTTATCCATTCTTTGTACGTGCAGCGCAGCCAACAAGCAAGGAAGCGCTTTTGCCGGCACAGCCCAATATGGCGTTTGCATTAAGAAGCAGGCACATCTGTTGCATCAAAACCCAATTCGTCTAGAATTGCCGGGCTACATAATTCCAACAACGACGGGATACACGCGTGACCAGCGCCAACTTGGTCGAAATCGACAACGTCAATTTTGCCTACGACAGCCAGCGCACCATTCTGCGCGGTATCAACATGACCATTCCGCAAGGCAAGGTAGTCGCCATCATGGGCGGCTCCGGTTGCGGCAAGACCACGCTGCTGCGCCTGATCGGCGGCCAGATCAAGCCTACCAGCGGCGCCGTGCGCGTGGCCGGCCAGACAGTACACGAGCTGAAGGAAGACGGCCTGTATGCGCTGCGGCGCAAGATGGGCATGCTGTTCCAGTTCGGCGCGCTGTTCACCGATATGTCGGTATTCGACAACGTGGCGTTCCAGATGCGCGAACACACCGATCTGCCGGAAGAAATGATCCGCGATCTGGTGCTGATGAAATTGCACGCAGTCGGGCTGCGCGGCGCGCATCGCCTGATGCCGTCCGAGCTGTCCGGCGGCATGGCGCGCCGGGTGGCGCTGGCACGGGCGATTGCGCTCGACCCGATGCTGATCATGTACGATGAGCCGTTCGCCGGCCTCGACCCGATTTCGCTCGGCGTGATCGGCCAGCTGATCCGCACACTCAACGATGCACTCGGTGCGACATCGATTCTGGTGACGCATGACATCATGGAATCGCTGAAAATCGTCGATTACGTGTATTTCGTCTCGGAAGGCGTGATTGTCGCCGAAGGCACTGCCGACGAAATCCGCGCCTCGAAAATGCCGTTCGTACACCAGTTTGTAAATGGCGAGCCGGATGGCCCGGTACCGTTCCAGTACCCGGCCCCCGATTACGCTACCGATCTGCAGGGGAATGGCCGTGCTTGACACACTTACCTCGGGATTGCGCACGCTCGGCCACAAAGTCATCGAAGGCGTCTGGCGTATCGGTTTTGCCGCGCGCTTCTTCTTCGCCGTACTGATGTATTCGGGCACCGCATTCCGCCGTTTCAACCTGACCATCCGCGAAATCTATTTCACTGGCGTACTCAGTCTGATCATCATCCTCATTTCCGGCCTGTTCGTCGGCATGGTGCTGGGGTTGCAGGGTTACGATACGCTGCAACGCTACGGGTCGTCCGAAGCGCTGGGTGTGCTGGTGGCGCTGTCGCTGGTGCGCGAGCTGGGGCCGGTAATCTCGGCACTGCTGTTCGCCAGCCGTGCCGGCTCGGCCATTACGGCCGAAATCGGCCTGATGAAAACCACCGAGCAGCTGTCGGCAATGGAAATGATGGCGGTCAACCCGATTGCCCGCGTGGTGGCGCCGCGTTTCTGGGCCGGCGTGATGTCGATGCCGCTGCTGGCGGCAATGTTCTCGGCGATGGGAGTGATCGGCGGCTATCTGGTCGGGGTCAAGCTGATTGGCGTTGACGAAGGCGCATTCTGGTCGCAAATGCAATCTTCGGTCGATGTACGGCTGGACATTGTCAACGGCGTGATCAAGAGCTTCGTTTTTGGTATTGCCGTCACGCTGATTTCGGTATTCGAGGGTTACGACGCCGATCCGACCGCCGAGGGAGTGTCCGGTGCCACTACGCGTACCGTGGTCACCTCGTCGCTGGCGATTCTGGCGCTGGATTTCATATTAACTGCATTCATGTTCCGGGGAGTTGGCTGATGAATCGAGCCACCATCGACCTGTGGGTCGGCATTTTCGTAACGCTCGGCATCGCCGCGCTGGTGTTTCTGGCGCTCAAGGTGGGCAATCTGGCCTCGTTCGGCAATGAGCCGATGTACGCGGTAAGCGCCGAATTCGACAATATCGGCGGCCTCAAGGTACGCGCCCCGGTGCGTAGCGCCGGTGTGGTGGTCGGCCGCGTCACCGACATCCAGTTCGACACCAGGAAATACGTTGCCGTAGTCTCGATGTCGCTAAGCCAGAAATACCAGTTCAGCAAGGACACATCGGCACAGGTACTGACTTCCGGCCTGCTCGGCGAACAATACGTCGGCCTGCAGGCCGGCGGCGACGATGCCAACCTGGCCAACGGCGACCGGATCAAGATCACTTCGTCGGCCGTGGTACTTGAAAACCTGATTTCGCGCTTCATGTTCAACAGTGCGGAAAAAACCGGTCAGACCAAAGGCGAAACGAACTAGTACCGGCAAGCAGGATCAAACCTGTCAGGTTACCGCGCACAATCACTGGAATACAAAATCATGAAAAAACTGCTGCTTTTGCTTGGCCTGCTTGCCAACCTGGCGCTCGCCGCCCCGATACCGGAAGAAATGGTCCGCAATACATCCAAAGATGTGGTGGACATCCTGAAAAAGGAAAAGAACGATCGCAAGGCGCGCGAACAGGTACAGGCACGGGTGTTGCCGAGTTTCGATTTCGGCCGCATGACCGCGCTCGCAGTGGGCCGCCACTGGCGCGGTGCATCGCCGGATCAACGCACCCAGCTGACCGATGAATTCCGCCAGCTGCTGGTGCGCACTTATTCGTCGGCACTCACGACCTACAAGGCACAGGCGGTTGACGTCAAGCCGCTGAAAATCGATGACGCCGCCACTGATGTGACCGTACTGACCGAGGTTGCTGTCGCCAACCAGCAACCGGTATCGATCAACTACAGCCTGCGCAAAACCGAACAGGGCTGGAAGGTGTACGACGTGATCGTCGCCGGCGTCAGTCTGGTGACCAACTATCGCGGCACGTTCAACGAAACCGTACAGGCCAGCGGCCTGGACGGACTGGTCAAGCTGCTGAAGGAAAAAAACCAGAGCGGTGGCGCGCTGAAGACGGACAAATCCTGATGAAACGCATCGAACTGCGCGACGAGTTGACGCTGACGCGCACCCCCGCGCTGCTGGAATCGCTCGCAACGCAGCTGGAAGCGCCAGTGACATTGCTTGATCTTGCTGCCGTTAGCGAAATCGACTCCAGCGCCGTCAGCCTGCTGCTGGCTTGCCAGCGCCGCGCCCAGGCGCACGGTATCGAGTTGCGCTGCAGCAACCTGCCCGCCGGCCTGCGCAGCCTGACCCAGCTGTATTCGGTATCCAGCCTGATTCCCGACGCCAGCGGGGACAACTGACAGGACCTTGCAAATGGACTGCCTGCGCCCTTCCCTGCTGTTTTGTAGTGCCTTATTGCTGGCCGGCTGCGCCACCGGCGGCAACCCGAAAGATCCGTGGGAAAGCTACAACCGCGCGATGTACCGGTTCAACACCGGACTCGACGACTACCTGATCAAGCCGGTAGCCCGGGGTTACAACTACGTGCTGCCGGCACCGGTGCGCCAGGGGCTGGGCAATGTCTACAACAATCTGGCTGAAGTAAAGAACATCGGCAACAACCTGCTGCAGGGCAAAGGCGAATACGCTGCCGACAGCTTTGCGCGGCTGCTGGTCAACAGCAGCTTCGGTATTGGCGGTCTGTTCGACATCATGACCCCGGCCGGCGTGCCGGTGCGCGAAGAGGATTTCGGCCAGACGCTGGCAGTCTGGGGCATTGGCGACGGGCCATACGTGGTACTGCCGCTGCTTGGCCCGAGCACCGTGCGCGACAGCGCCGGGCTGGGCACCGACTACTTCATGGGCGTGCTGGAGAATTTCGACAGTGTTCGTTTCCGCAACGGTTATTATGCTGCGCGCACCGTCCAGAAGCGCTCCGAATTGCTCAACGTGACCACCCTGGTCGATGAGGCTGCGCTCGACCCCTATTCGTTTGCGCGCGATGGTTATCTGCAGCGCCGCCGCTTCGTGATCTACGACGGCAACCCACCCCGGGAATACGACCCGGACGATCCGGAAACACCGGAACCACCGGCCAAATAAACTCTCCTGCCCTGCCGCTGCCAGCTCACCGCAACGGTATTGCCGCCACGGAACTGCGTCTTTCGCGCAACAAAATCAGCCGTTGCTAATGTTTTAATTTGAAAACGGAGCAATTACTCAGTAATCTGCTTTATCTGGCGCCGTTTTTCATGTCTGAGCGCGGCCGCCAGCGATTTCCCGAACAACAACGCAAAACCGGATCATGCGCAAGCATGGCAATGATTATCCCGGCAGCAATCTAGCCAGCCAATGCGCCAGCAATCCCAGCTGCTGCGATCCGGAACAAGACTCAAGATGCGGAGGATTCATGCAATACCAACTGAAAAAACTGACTGTAGCCCTGGCAGGACTCTGTTGTGGCAGTGCAATGGCGGCGCAATTCAGCGACGCCTATTTTTTTGGTGACAGCCTGACTGACAGCGGGGCGTTCTATCACAACTCGTACAACGCGATTCCACAGGTGATTGGCCAGCTGCAACAAGCCTACCCAGGAGCCACGTTCTATGATCCAACCAATGCAAAATTTACCAGCGCCGGCGGCAAAGTCTGGGCTGAGTACTTGACCACTGCGCTCGCCGGTAAAACGCTACAACCCAACAATTTCCTGAATCCGGCCAATGCACCGTCAAGCGGAACCAACTATGCGCAAGGTGGCGCACAGGTCAACACGACCCCGGGAGTAGGCACCAAGCCGGGCGATCTTGCAGGCACCCCATACGCGAACAGTGCCAGTCCAGCGCTGGCGGCACTCTCGGTCAAACAGCAAGTTGACAGATATCTGCAGGATAAGAGCGGCGTGGCCGATCCAAATGCCGTTTATACGGTCTACGGTGGAGCAAACGACATATTTTATCTTGCCGGTTTCCTCGATGCCGCACTAAACAGGCCCAGTGAAGTACCACGATGGATCGCCATGACCGGCGGACCGACCCAAGCAATTTTCCAAAAAATTGCCGCCGGCACAGCGGCGCCCGGCGACGTGCTGGCCCAGAGCGCGGCCGACTTGCGCGATCAAGTGGCGAGACTACAGGCGGCGGGCGCCAAAAACGTCATCGTACCACTGCTGCCAGACATGGGCCGTACTCCGGCAGGGTTTAGCAAGGCAACCACAGGCAGCATACTCACCACGCTTTCCACCGGCTACAACAAGCTGCTGCAAAAAGCACTGGGCGATGCCGGCATCAATGCCATCGTTATCGATACCATTAGCCTGACCAACGACGTTCAGAGTAACCCGGCCAAATATGGCCTGACCAACTCAACCAATCCAGGCTGTGCTGGCCTAGGCTTGGAATCATCGCTACTGTGTGCCAGCATGGTGCCAGGTGGCGACACCTACATGTTCGCTGACAAGGTGCATCCAACCGACGCAGTGCATAAGATGCTTGCCAGCTACGTCGTCTCGGTGACAGATGCCATGACCAACGTCGCGCCGGCTATCGGACAAGCGATGCAGCAACTGCCGCTGAGCAACGGCGACAATATTGCGCGCGTCATCGACAACCACAGCCGCAGCCTGGAAGGCACGCGCAACCTGGGTGGTGATTTCCGCGTATTCATGGACCTGTCGGCCAACCCGACCGATCTCGATGGCGGCGATACCCGTCCCGGCTTCAATGCCGATACGGCCAATGGCAACGTCACCATCGGTATCGACATGCTGACCTCGGCTACCGGTTTCGCCGGTTTCGCGCTGGGCCGACACAGCTACGGTGGCAAGTTCTCTGGCGGTAACGCCCGGGTCGACGGCCAGGAAACCAGCCTGACCTTCTACGGCAAGACCTTTGCCGGCCCGGCCTATATCAGCCTGCTGGCCAGCCTGGGGCAGATCGACTTCAATCACGTAGATACCGAATTCGGCAGCGGCGCACTGGCTGCAAGCAAGCATGGCGAAACCAGCGGCGACCGCAAGATGGCCCGCATCGGCACCGGCCTGCCGCTGAAGATGGGCATGCTGACGGTTACGCCGAAGCTGGATGTGACGCACCAGAATCTGCACATCAGCGGCTTTGCCGACAATGGCAACGGCTTCGAGCGCATGGTGATCGAGAAGCAGGACATCGAATCCACCGTCGGCGCCGCCACGCTGGAACTGGAAGCCACCTTGCAGGCCAGCGGTTTCGCTATCCGCCCGTACCTGTCCGGCAGCTACAACCGTGAGTTCCAGGACGATACGCGCAACGTATCGGTGAGCATCGGCAGCATGCTGACCCGCTACCGCGCCGATCTGCCGGAAGTGGATACCCGCTACGGCACCGTTGCTGCGGGTGTGAATTTCGACCTGAGCAAAACCACCACGGTAGGCATCAACTACGCCAAAACGCTGAGCCAGAACAGCATCGATACCCAGCATTACGGCATGAGCCTGTCGACCCGCTTCTGATTCACTGCAGCACGATTAACTGCGGCTAGCGTCGGCCTGACGCCAGCCGCGGTTTTTTTACGCCACCCGGCCAGATCGGGTAAAATCGGCAGCTCGATTGCTGTACCTTGCCCCTCCGTCACCATGTCCGCTGCGCTCGACATTCGCCAGATATCCAAACGCTTCAAGCACCTGCAGGCACTCGATGCTGTCAACCTGAGCATCGCGCCGGGCGAATTCTTCGGCCTGCTCGGACCGAACGGCGCCGGCAAGACCACGCTGATTTCGATCATGGCCGGATTGGCGCGCGCCGACTCCGGCAGTATCGGCGTCATGGGCCACGATGTGGTGCGCAACTACCGTGAGGCACGCCGTGCACTCGGCATCGTGCCGCAGGAACTGGTATTCGACCCTTTCTTCACGGTGCGCGAATCGCTACGTATCCAATCCGGCTATTTCGGCATCCGCAACAACGATGACTGGATCGACGAGATCATGGCCAATCTCGATCTCACCAACAAAGCGGATGTCAATATGCGCGCGCTCTCGGGCGGCATGAAGCGGCGCGTGCTGGTGGCACAGGCGCTGGTGCACCGGCCGCCGGTGATCGTGCTCGACGAACCCACTGCCGGCGTCGATGTCGAACTGCGTCAGACGCTGTGGCAATTCATCAAACGCCTGAACGCCGACGGCCACACCATCCTGCTGACCACGCATTATCTGGAAGAAGCCGAAACCCTGTGCAACCGCATTGCAATGCTGAAACAGGGCAAGGTGATCGCGCTCGACAGCAAGGACAATTTCCTCAACCGCCATGCCGGCGTCTGCCTGCGCCTGAAGCTCGCGGGGCCGCCACCGGTGGAACTGGCAGCTCCCCTGCATGGCAATAGCGACGGTAGTTACAGCCTGCAGCTGGCAGAGCTGAGCCAGCTCGAACCGTTGCTGGCAGCGCTGCGCCAGGCCAGGGTAGAGGTGCTTGATCTGGCAATCGAACAACCCAGCCTGGAAGACGTATTCCTGCGGGTAATGCACCGGCGGGAGGCGGCATGAGCGGCTTTTCCACCTTGCTGTACAAGGAAGTACTGCGTTTCTGGAAAGTCAGCCTGCAGACCATTCTCGCGCCAGTGATCACCGCACTGCTGTATCTGCTGATTTTCTCGCACGTGCTGGAAGACCGGGTGCAGGTCTATGAACAAATACGCTACACCTCGTTCCTGCTGCCGGGGCTGGTAATGATGTCGATGCTGCAGAATGCATTTGCCAACAGTTCGTCGAGCCTGATCCAGTCGAAAATCACCGGCAATATCGTCTTCATCCTGCTGCCGCCGCTGGCGGAGCTGGAATTCTTCGGTGCCTACGTACTGGCATCGGTAGTGCGTGGTCTGGCGGTGGGCGCCGGGGTGCTGGCGCTAACCATCTGGCTGGTTCCGCTCAGTCTGCCGCATCCGCTCTGGTCGCTGGCTTTTGCGCTGCTCGGCTGCACGATGCTCGGCACGCTGGGGCTGATTGCCGGCATCTGGGCAGAAAAATTCGACCAGCTGGCCGGCTTCCAGAACTTCCTGATCCAGCCAATGACCTTTCTCGCCGGCGTGTTCTACTCGATCCATTCGCTGCCGGCGATCTGGCAGTCGGTATCGCGCTTCAATCCGTTCTTCTACATGATCGACGGTTTCCGCTACGGCTTTCTCGGCGCCTCCGACGTGCCGCCGCTGCACAGCTTGGCAATCGTCGGCGGCTGCACGCTGGCACTGGCGCTCTTTTGCCTCACCCTATTGAAAACCGGTTACAAATTAAGGCATTAACCATGGTCACACCCGACAGCATCAAACAATCCATCATCGCCGGACTGGCATGCGACTTCATCGAGGTTGGTGGCGACGGCCATCATTTCGAAGCAGTGATCGTCAGCGCCGCATTCGAGGGCAAGAGCCGCATTCAGCAACACCAGCTGGTGTACCGCACGCTTGGCGACCGCATGCGCGAAGAAATCCACGCCCTGTCGATGAAGACTTTCACCCCGGCCCAGTGGGCAGAAAGACAGGGTTGAGCGATGGACAAGCTGAAAATTACCGGCGGCGCACCGCTGGCGGGTGAAATCGCCATTTCCGGCGCCAAGAATGCCGCACTGCCGATCCTCTGCGCCGGCCTGCTGACAGCGGATACGCTGCGTCTGACCAATGTGCCGCAATTGCGCGATGTACTGACGACGCAGAAGTTGCTGCAGCAGATGGGCGTGCGGGTGATGACCGACAATGTGCACGAATTCGAAATCACCGCCGCCCAGGTTGACAATCTGGTTGCGCCATACGAACTGGTGAAAACCATGCGTGCGTCGATCCTGGTGCTCGGCCCGATGCTGGCGCGCTTCGGCGAAGCGGCGGTAAGTCTGCCGGGTGGCTGCGCCATCGGCTCGCGCCCGGTGGATCAGCACATCAAGGGCCTGGAAGCGATGGGTGCCGAGATCGTCATCGAGCACGGCTACGTCAAGGCGCGCGCCAAGCGCCTACAAGGCGCACGTATCGTCACCGACATGGTCACCGTTACCGGCACCGAAAACCTGATGATGGCTGCGGTACTGGCCGACGGCACCACCATTCTGGAAAACGCCGCGCGCGAACCGGAAGTGGTCGATCTGGCCAACTGCCTGATTGCCATGGGTGCCAATATCAACGGTGCCGGCAGCGACCGTATCGTGATCGAAGGCGTGGAACGGCTGCACGGCGCCAATTATGCGGTGATGCCGGATCGCATCGAAACCGGCACCTTCCTGGTTGCCGCCGCCGCCAGCCGCAGCCATCTGGTGTTGCGCAATACCCGTACCGACATTCTCGATTCGGTACTGGACAAGCTGCAGGAAGCCGGTGCGCACATCGAAGCCGGCAAGGACTGGATCAGCCTCGACATGAAGCGCCGCCCCAAGGCAGTCAATCTGCGCACCCTGCCGTACCCCGCATTTCCGACCGACATGCAGGCGCAGTTCATGCTGCTCAACAGCATCGCCGAAGGCACCGGCGTGATCACCGAAACCATTTTCGAGAACCGCTTCATGCACGTGCCGGAGCTCAATCGCATGGGCGCCAACATCGAAACCAGCGGCAACACCGCAATCGTGCAAGGTGTGGAAAAGCTGTCCGGTGCCACGGTGATGGCCACCGATCTGCGCGCATCGGCCAGCCTGGTGATTGCCGGGCTGATTGCCGAGGGTGACACCATCGTTGACCGTATCTATCATCTGGATCGGGGTTACGAACATATCGAGAAAAAGCTGTCCGGCGTTGGCGCGTTGATCGAACGCATCAATTGACACGGCGGCCCGGAGAGCGGCGATGGGATTTTTTTCACTCGGCAAGGAAAGCCGGCCGGCGCTACAGGAAACGGTAGCGCTCACCCAGGCGGCAGTTACGCGGTTTCTCGAACTGCGCCAGGTGGAAAACTTCAAGGTCTACGTGGTGCTGTTCGATCAGCAGCCGATTGCATTGATCAAGGCACAGCCGCAGAAACGGCTGCGCTTTTCCAACATTCTGGAAATCCAGATCCGCAAGTTCGTCAAGGAACACACCGGCATCGACATGCCGGCGGTGTTCTGGCGTTTCAAGACCGGTTATGACGAAGAACCCGGCCCGGAACAGGTGGACTACGAAGACCAGCCGCCCTACCCGCAAGATCAGCCCTTGGCAGCCACTGCAGCAGCAGACGAACCGGCGCTAACCGATACCGAGCCGGAAGAGAATCACCTGCTGGAAGATGTGCGCTTGCTCGGCAACAACGCAATTGCGGTAGAAGAAATCTCGCTCGACCACTTCGAACAGTTCCTCAGCGACACGCCGCCGGCAAGCAAGCCGGCAGACAAACCGGAAATCGGTTAGAATCCGCCCCTGTTCCGCTTATTGCCAGACCCGTCAAATGATTACCATTGCCCTCTCCAAGGGCCGCATTTTCGATGAAACCATGCCGCTGCTGGCCGCAGCCGGCATTGAGCCACTGGAAAATCCGGAAAGCTCGCGCAAGCTGATCATCGGCACCAATCGCACCGACGTGCAACTGATCATCGTCCGCGCCAGCGATGTGCCAACCTATGTCCAGTATGGTGCCGCCGACCTCGGCGTGGCCGGGCGCGACGTATTGATCGAGCATGGCGGCAGCAATCTGTATCAGCCGCTCGATCTGGAAATCGCCAAATGCCGGCTGATGGTGGCGGTACCGCAAGGGTTCGATTACGAAGGCGCGGTGCGCCGCGGCGCACGGCTGCGTGTGGCAACCAAATACATCGATTCGGCGCGCGAACACTTTGCCCGCAAGGGTGTGCATGTCGATCTGATCAAGTTGTACGGCTCGATGGAGCTGGCGCCGCTGGTCGGCCTGGCGGATGCGATTGTCGATCTGGTCAGCACCGGCGGCACGCTGAAAGCCAACAATCTGGTCGCCGTGGAACACATCTACGACGTCAGCTCGCGCCTGATCGTCAATCAGGCGGCATACAAACTCAAGCGCGAACTGATCAAGCCGATCCTCGATACTTTCAGCGGAGCGATCGGCCAGCCCTCCTGACCGCGACTGGCGCTGTCGATTCGACGGACGGACGGCGCTATAATCGGCTTTTGCTGCCAGCCAGACCCAATCATGACGCAAGTTAAACGCCTCGATTCACAGAGTGCCGATTTTCAGGCCAGCCTGCGCGCCCTGCTCGCTTTTGAAACAGCACAAGATCCAAAGGTCGATGCAGCGGTACATACCATTCTGGCCGAGGTAAAAACCCGTGGCGACGCGGCAGTGCTTGAATACACCCAGCGCTTCGACAAGAGCAGCGCCAGCGCGATCCAGCAGCTGGAGTTGCCGCAAAGCCAGCTGCAGGCGGCATACGAAGCGCTGCCGGAGCGTGAAAAAACGGCATTGACCCAGGCTGCCGAACGCGTACGCAGCTATCACCAACGGCAGAAACAGGAATCGTGGCAATACACTGACGCCGATGGCACCCTGCTGGGGCAAAAGATCACCCCGCTCGACCGGGTCGGCATTTACGTACCCGGCGGCAAAGCCGCCTATCCGTCGTCGGTGTTGATGAATGCGATGCCGGCACAGGTTGCCGGCGTCGGTGAAATCATCATGGTCTCGCCCGCTCGTGGCGGTGAAGAACAGCAACTGGTGCTGGCTGCGGCGTGGCTGGCCGGCGTACACCGGGTATTCACCATCGGCGGCGCGCAGGCGGTAGCCGCGCTGGCTTATGGCACCGCAACCATTCCGCAGGTCGACAAGATCGTCGGCCCCGGCAATGCCTACGTTGCCGCCGCCAAGCGCGCGGTATTCGGTGTGGTCGGCATCGACATGGTTGCCGGCCCGTCGGAAATCCTGGTGATCTGCGACGGCAGCACCAATCCGGACTGGATCGCAATGGATCTGTTCAGTCAGGCCGAACACGATGAAATCGCCCAGTCGATCCTGCTGTGCCCGGATCAGGCCTTCATTGACCGGGTACAGGCCAGCATCGACAAGCTACTGCCGCACATGCCGCGCCGCGACATCATCGCTGCGTCGCTGGGCAACCGCGGCGCGCTGATCAAGGTGGCGGACATGGCCGAAGCCTGCGACATTGCCAATTACATTGCACCGGAGCATCTGGAGCTGTCAGTCAGCGATCCGCAAACCTGGCTGCCGCAACTCAAACACGCCGGTGCCATTTTCATGGGCCGCTTTACTTCCGAATCGCTCGGCGATTACTGTGCCGGCCCGAATCACGTGCTGCCGACTTCACGCACCGCGCGTTTCGCCAGCCCGCTCGGCGTCTATGACTTCCAGAAGCGCAGCAGCCTGATTCAGGTTTCGGCGCAGGGTGCGATCAATCTTGGCAAGATCGCATCGACGCTGGCACACGGAGAAGGCCTGCAGGCGCATGCCCGCGCCGCCGAAATGCGACTGGAGCAACAATGATCAAGCCGGACCAACTGATTCGCCCGGAAATCCTCGCGCTCAACGCCTACCACGTGCCGCCGGCACAGGGCATGGTCAAGCTCGACGCAATGGAAAACCCCTACCGACTGCCGCAAGCATTGCGCACCGAGCTGGGCGCCGGCCTGGGCGAAGTGGCGATCAACCGCTACCCGGATGCCGGCAGCACTGGCGTCAAGCAAGCCCTGCGCAGCAGCATGGGCATTGCCGCAGACATGGAAATCCTGCTCGGTAACGGCTCGGACGAACTGATCCAGATTCTGGCGATGGCGGTAGCAAAGCCCGGCAGCTGCATCGTCAGCGTCGAGCCGAGCTTCGTCATGTACAAGATGATCGCCACGTTCTGCAATATGCGCTACGTCGGTGTGCCGCTGCACGCGGAAGACTTCTCTCTCGACATCGACGCACTGCTGGCAACCATCGAGCGCGAGCAGCCGGCACTGGTGTTCCTGGCCTATCCGAACAACCCGACCGGCAATCATTTCGATGCCGCCGCAATCGAACGGGTGCTGCGTGCCGCACCGGGTTTGGTGGTAATCGACGAGGCCTACCATGCATTCGCGCGCGACAGCTTCCTGCCGCGCCTGGGCGAATTTTCCAATCTGCTGGTGATGCGCACCCTGTCGAAGCTGGGCCTGGCCGGGCTGCGGCTCGGCTTCCTGGTCGGAACGGCTGACTGGATCGATCAGCTGGAAAAACTGCGCCTGCCGTACAACATCAATGTGCTGACGCAATACGCCACCGAGCAGGCGCTGCAGCATATCGACGTGCTCAACCAGCAAACCGCAGCGATCCGCGCCACGCGCAGCGAACTGTTTGCCGCATTGCAAACCATGCCGGGTTGCCAGCCATTTGCCAGCGATGCGAACTTCATTCTCGCCCGCGTTGCCGATGCGCCTGCGCTGCACGCCGGACTGAAAGCGCGCAACATCCTGATCAAGAACCTGCACGGCACGCACCCGCTGCTGAATCACTGCCTGCGTTTCACCGTCGGCAGCCCGGAAGAAAACACGACGCTGCTGCAGGCATTGCGCGCCGAACTAGCCTGAACCCCGAGTAGACAGTCATGAGACAAGCATCCGTCACCCGCAATACACTGGAAACCCAGATCACCGTCAGCCTGAACCTTGATGGCAGCGGCCAGTCGCGCTTCCAGACCGGCCTGCCGTTTCTCGATCACATGCTGGACCAGGTGGCACGCCACGGCCTGATCGATCTGGATATCGTTGCCAGCGGCGACCTGCACATCGACGGCCACCATACCGCCGAAGATATCGGCATTACGCTGGGCCAGGCATTCGCCAAGGCCATCGGCGACAAGAAAGGCGTGCGTCGCTACGGCCATGCCTACGTGCCGCTCGACGAAGCCCTGTCGCGCGTGGTGGTCGACCTGTCCGGCCGTCCCGGACTGGAGTTCAACGTCGAATTCACCCGCGCAATGATCGGCAGCTTCGATGTCGATCTGTTCCACGAATTTTTCCAGGGTTTTGTCAACCACGCCGGTGTCACGCTGCATATCGACAACCTGCGCGGCACCAATGCCCACCATCAGGCTGAAACCGCGTTCAAGGCCTTCGGCCGGGCGTTGCGCATGGCGGTCGAACCCGACCCACGCATGGCCGGAGCAATGCCTTCGACCAAGGGAACGCTCTGATTTTCCGATACGCGTAGCGCAATATTTGCGGCGCAAAAAAAATATTCCTATAAATTCAACAATGAAACTGAAAATTGCAGTCGTCGATTACGGCATGGGCAATCTACGCTCGGTGAGCAAGGCCATCGAACACGTTGCCCCGGATGCCCAGGTCGATACCACCAGCTCCCCCGAAGTGATCCTCGCCGCCGATAAGGTTGTGTTTCCCGGCCAGGGCGCCATGCGCGATTGCATGGCGGAGCTCGACAGCCGCGGTCTGCGCGCAGCGGTCAAGGAAGCGGCCGCGAGCAAGCCGTTTCTCGGCATCTGCATCGGCCAGCAAATGCTGTTCGCGCACAGCGAGGAAATGGATACAGCCGGCCTCGACATCCTGCCCGGCAATGTTGTCCGCTTTCCCGCCGCAAAAATGCTCGACAGCGCCGGCAACCGCCTGAAAGTTCCACACATGGGCTGGAGCGAAGTCTGGCAGGCACGGCCGCATCCGTTGTGGGCCGACATTGCCGATGGCGAGCGCTTCTATTTCGTGCACAGCTATTTTGTCGACACACCGGATCGCACGCTGGTAACCGGTGAATCGGACTATCCGTTCCGCTTTACCTGCGCGGTCGGCCGCGACAACCTGTTCGCCACCCAGTTCCACCCGGAAAAAAGCCATACTGCCGGGTTGCAACTGCTGGCCAATTTCATCAAATGGGATGGCCAGGCATGATCGCCGGCCTTGTTTTCGTCACTAGCCTACACTCACTGTCATCATGTTACTGATTCCCGCTATCGATCTGAAAGACGGCCAATGCGTGCGCCTGCGCCAAGGCGAAATGGAAGGCGCCACGGTGTTTTCCGACAACCCGGCAGCCATGGCCAGACACTGGCTGGATTCGGGCGCGCGCCGACTACACCTGGTTGACCTGAATGGCGCGTTTGCCGGCAAGCCGAAGAACCTCGACGCGATCAAGGGAATCCTCGAAGCCATCGATGGCAAGATTCCGGTACAGCTCGGCGGTGGTATCCGCTCGCTGGAAACCATCGAGCAATATCTCGACATCGGCCTCAGCTACGTCATTATCGGCACCGCTGCGGTAAAAACCCCGGGATTCCTGCACGAAGCCTGCGACGCCTTCCCCGGCCACGTAATGGTTGGCCTGGATGCGAAAGACGGCAAGGTCGCGGTCGATGGCTGGTCGAAAATTACCGGCCACGATGTGGTCGATCTGGCCAAACGTTTTGAAGATTACGGTGTCGAAGCCATTGTCTAC
>CALMFQ010000291.1 GCA_937863215.1 uncultured Pseudomonadota bacterium | reverse complement strand
TATCGCCTCCGGCGGCGTGCGCCATCTCATCGAGCCAGGCTTCGATGAAAAACGCCTAGAATGAGTGGCCGACACTGCGCCAGTAGCCAACCGGCACGCCAATATCGGCCAGCACGCCGGCAAAGCGCAGGTTCGGTACGCGGTACGGCAGGTCGTAGCCGCCTTCGACCATGGTCTTGTCCGGGCCGACTCCCGGCAGGCCGAGGCGGTTCATCTGCTGGTGGCCGATCGACGGGCTGGCGCTTTTCAGCGCCAGATATTGCAGCTGACCGCGGCTGTCGACGTGCGCGCTGTATTCGGCCACGGCAGCCGGGCGATAGAAATCGTGGCGCGTGTCTTCCTCGCGCGACCAGATCAGCTTCACCGGCCGGCCCGGCATCTGCTTGGCCAGGAACACCGCCTGGGCGATGAAATCGACATCCAGCCGCCGGCCGAAGCCGCCGCCGAGCAAGGTGGTGTGCAGCTTGATCTTGCTACTGGAAACGCCGGCAACGCTGGCGGCCACTTTCGCGGCAAAGCCCTGCATCTGCGTCGGCGACCAGACCTCGACGCCGTCGTCGGTCACCAGCGCAGTGGTGTTCATCGGCTCCATCGTCGCGTGCGCCAGCAGTGGCGCGCGGAAAGTGGCGCGCAATACCCTGTCGCCGTCCCCAGGCTCGCGCTTGCTGTCGCCAGCCTTGTGGTAGGCAAAGCCACTGCTCTGCGCCAGTTCTTGTTGCAGATAGGCGTAGATGGCATGGTTATCGATGCCGGCCAGCGGGCCGCTCTGCCATTTGATGTCAATGCTGTCGACCGCCTGCTTCGCCTGCCAGTAGCTGTCGGCAATCACTGCCACGCCGGCGGTGGCGCCGTTCAGCGCTGGCAGTTCGACTACCTTGTGCACGCCCGCAGCCTTGGCGGCGGCGCTGGCATCGAAACTGCCGACCTTGCCGCCCAGCTCAGGATTCATGCGCAGCGTGGCAATCAGCATGTTCGGCAGCTTGACGTCGATGCCGTACACAGCCTTGCCCTGTACCTTGGGCGGCAGATCCTTGCGCGGCACCGGTTTGCCCAGCAGTTTGAACTGGCCCGGCTGCTTCAGCGCCACCTTGTCCGGCGGCGTCAGCGTGACGGCAATATCCAGCAACTCGCCGAAGCCGGCGCTGCGGCCGTCGGCGGCAATGACCTTACCGTCTTCCACTCGCAGGCTATCGACAGCCACGCCCCATTGCTTCGCTGCCGCGGCCTTCAGCAGCTCGCGCGCGGTGGCGCCGGCGCTGCGCATTGGCAACCAGGCATCGCGCACGCTGGTACTGCCGCCGGTCATGATCAGTTTCAGCGTTCGGGCAACGGTATCGGTGGTCCAGCGGCCCATGCTGACGATCACGCCTTTGTCGTCGGGGCGGAACGGCAGCATCAGCGAGGCGGCGGTCAGATTGGCGAATTCGCCGTCGATCGGCGCATCTTCCAGCACGATATCGTCCAAGCGGCAACCGAGCTCTTCCGCCACCAGCAACGGCAGCGCAGTATGGATGCCCTGGCCCATTTCCGAGCGCGGCATGGCGAGGAATACCTTACCGTCGCGGGCGATGCGGATCCAGGCATTCAGTTGCGCTTCACTGACGCTCTTGTCCTCGCTGCCGGCGATGAATGTCGCCACCGGCTTGGTGGCACAGCCGACCAGCAAGGCACCGCCGGCCAGCGATGCGGTCAGCAGGAATTGGCGGCGTGAGGGATTGGCGGGAGCGCGACTCATGCTTTGTTACCCCCGTTTTTGGCGGCAACGTGAATCGCCGCGCGTACCCGCTGATAGGTGCCGCAACGGCAGATATTGGTGATATTGGCGTCGATATCGGCATCGCTCGGATTCGGGTTTTTCTGCAACAGCGCAGCCGACGCCATGATCATGCCCGACTGGCAATAACCGCACTGCGGCGCCTGCACCTCCAGCCACGCCTGCTGCAGCGGATGCAGCGTTTCCTTGGCCAGGCCTTCGATGGTGGTAATGCTCTTGCCGTCAGCCGCCGACACCGGCAACACGCAACTGCGCGTCGCCTCGCCGTCGATCAGCACAGTGCAGGCACCGCAGGCGGCAATGCCGCAACCGAACTTGGTGCCAGTCATGCCCAACTCGTCGCGCAGCACCCATAGCAAAGGGGTATTCGGCTCGGCCTTTATCTCGGCCGGCTTGCCGTTGATAGTCAGTTTCAAGTGTGTCTCCTCGACAAAACAGAATATTTACTCAAGGCGAGTATAAACACTCCAGACGCAAATGACCATCGGTCATATTAAAAATGACAGCTGCTGGCTCCATGGTCGGGCAAGAAAAAACCCGCTTCAAACGAAGCGGGTTTCTGGATCGAACAACCGTCGGAATCAGAACAGCTCGTCCGCCAGCTCCAGCGTGCTGTCGGCACCGTTGACCACTTCGTAGCCATACGCCAGCGTGCGCGGCGCAATGTGTTCGGCGAAGAAGCGGGTGGTGGTGATCTTGGCACGGTAGAAATCGGCGTCGGCATCGCCGGCAGCCAGCCTGGCTTTGGCGATCAGTGCCGATTTGGCCAGCAACCAGCCCCCCAGAGTCACACCCATCAACATCAGGAACGGTACCGAACCGGCAGCCGATTTCTTGGTGTTGTCGGCAAAGTTGGCGAGGATGTATTCCGCAGCTTCTTTCGCGGCCTTGGTCGACATTTCCAGACCGGCCTTGATCGAAGCGAATTCGCCACCGGCAGCGGCCAGTTCGGCGATGGTTTTTTCCACTTCGCCGAGTACCGCTTTCAGGGTAGCCGCCTTTTCCGACGCCATCTTGCGGCCGATCAGGTCCATGCCGTGGATGCCGGTGGTGCCTTCATAAATGGCAGCGATACGGGCATCGCGCATGTATTGTGCGGCGCCGGTTTCTTCGATGAAGCCCATACCGCCGTGAACCTGAACGCCGAGCGAGGTCAGTTCGTTGGCTGTCTCGGTACACCAGCCCTTGATGATCGGGATCAGGAAGTTGATCAGATACTGGCTTTGCTGCTGCTCGGCACCGGCCGGCAGGCTGGCAGCCTTGTCCAGCGCCGTGCCGCCGAAGTAGCACAGTGCACGCATGGCTTCGATCTGCGAACGCATGGTCATCAGCATGCGGCGTACGTCCGGGTGGCGGATGATCGCTGCCGGATCCGGGTTGGTCGAACCCAGTTCACGCGACTGCAGGCGCTCCTTGGCGTAAGCCACGGCCTTCTGGTAAGCGCGCTCGGAAATTGACATGCCT
>CALMFQ010000290.1 GCA_937863215.1 uncultured Pseudomonadota bacterium | reverse complement strand
GACCGACGATACCCGCTTCCTGCTGGAATTCTATCGCTAGACCCTGGCTGCCAGCTGGTTGCAGAGTGACCTGCGCACTGCCGCGAAACCAGGGCAGTAGGCCGGGCTTCAGTCCGATGCTTTGCCTCGCTTGCGACGGGCTGAAATCCGGCAAAAAACGCTTATTTTTGCCGTGGTTGAGTGGCTTGCGGGGCGACGGCTAGAACATCCCCAGTTTTACCCGTAGCTGATCTTTTTCGGTGGCAATCGATTTGATGCCGACGTAGTCGAAAACCCGGTACGGGCCAACACCCCAGTTGAGCGTATCCTGCAGGGCGGGAATCTGCTCCAGCTTTACCGTCACACGATTGCCGGCAGCGGCGAAATAGGGCTTGTCGGCAACGGCATTCTTCACGTGTTCGCGGCCGGCGGCCATTTCGAATGCGGTCAACACCACCCCGCCAAGCGCCTGGCCGAACAGGTTGCTGCTGCCGGATTGCGTGGCTTCGGCGTGTTCCAGCGTAACGCTGCGCTTTGGCCAGTCAACCGCCACCACCTTGAAATCCAGCGTCAGCAGTACATCGATACCCTTGTGCGCCAGCACCTGCAGCGTGCCTTTTTCTGGGCTCAGAGTCAGCGCCTTGATTTCCAGTTGTTCGTTGTTGACCGCCGTGCGCAGTTTGTCCAGCAGCAGCGGTTGCGGAATGGTCACGCCATTGCTGGACATGCCCGGCAGCTTGTTCTCGGCGCGCAGCTGTTGCAGCTTTTCGTAGAGCTGCATCGGATTGGAAAACATGTCGGCGATGGCCATCGGGCTGAGCAGAAGCAGTGAACACAGAAGTTTGCGCATGGCGCGATTATAACCGACGCGAAAATGCTGGCGCAGCGTAAGCAATCGACGCCTGCCACGACCAAGGCGCATCTGTTACTTCTCTGTGGAAAGGAATCGCGATGCAACTGCGCCTGATCGATCTGTCCAACCGGGTCTGCAACCAGCTCGACCGCATCGGCCTGGCGCTGGGGCCGCTGCTGTTACGGCTGCCGCTGGCATGGGAATTCTTCGAATCCGGGCGGGAAAAGTATCTCGGCAATAACTGGTTTGCCGATATCCAGACGCAATTCCCGTTTCCGTTCAACATCGTGCCGCCGTCGATCAGCTGGCAAATGGCCACCTGGTTCGAGCTGGGAGGCGCGCTGGCATTGCTGTTAGGGCTGGGCACGCGCTTTTTCGCCTTCAGCCTGATCGTGCTGACCATTGTCGCCACCGCGGCGGTGCACTGGCCGAGCGAGTGGCAGACGCTGGCGGAGCTGGCGCAGGGCTACAGCATCAGCGACAACGGCCATGGCAATTTCAAGCTGCCGCTGCTGTTTCTTGCCATGTTGCTGCCACTGGCGCTGCAGGGGGCGGGAATGTTAAGTATCGATCACTGGCTGAAACGCCGCTGGCTCGCTGGCGCCGGCACTACGGCGGCATTGCCGCAACTGGCGCGTGCCTGATTGTCGATGCAGAGCTGTCTGGCGGCCTGCGGGCCGCTGTTTGTTTGCGGCAAAAACGGCGTGCAGACGGCAGGCGGGAAGAGGGAAAGGATGGCGGGCAGGGCGGAGCAGTGCCACGGGCGTGGCCCGCTCCGCAAATGGGGGTTAACGCTTGCGGGTAATCGGTTGCAGCGGGCGCAGCAGTGCGCCGATCGCCAGGCAGCCGGACATTGCCCAGCAGCCGATTACCGTTCCGACGACCATTTTTACCTGATTGCTCATGATCCAGTTTTCCTTGAATTTATTGTATGTCTCTTGTGAATGCCAATGGCATGGCAATTATAGCCGATAAATGGATGTAAATGCCATCATCATTATGCCAGGGTTCGGTTACTGGTATGTGACACCAGACTGGTAGCGGTATGCAGCTGCCGGGGTGCCCGGCGGATCAGTCGGGTGCGTGCAGCAGTTGCTCGTCCAGCCATTGCTGCAGCAGATCGCAGGCAAACGGCTGCAGTTGCTCCGCGCGCATGCCGGCGGCACTGGCCAGCTGTTGCAGCGCCGCCTGCCCGGTTGTCGGCTCGGCCTGCAGCAATTGCAACAGATGCGCGCTCAAGGGGTTGAGCTGGGTAAAGCGCACCATATCGTGTTGGTCGCGGTAAACCGCAAGGCAGGTGGGGGTGGCATCCGGTGCGTCTGGCTGAAATTCGGGGCCGATCCGATGCACCGGCCAGGGGTAGATGCCCAGTTGCAGCGTTGGGTTGGCATGCAGCGCGGCGGTGAGAATATCGGCCACGGCGCGGGTGGCCGGCACCGGCGCCGCGTGCACATCGGCCGCCAGTTCCAGCCATTCGTAATGGGCCAGGTGGGCGATGAACGGCGGCAGCTCCGACAGCGGCTGCAGCAGCAGCCAGTGGACGAATTCGCGCGGGATGTCGCGGAACAATGGGCTGTGACAGCGATGCTGCACGTAGAAGGTACGGATCAGCGCCGTCCAGCGCGGTTCGGCCACGATTTCGCGGCTGATCGGGCAGCATACGTCGATGAAGCCGCGCAGGTTGTTGAACAGCAGTTCGGCATACACCTCGATGCGTTCCGGTGCGACGCCGTCGGGCACTGGTTGTAGCGGATCACGCAGGTGTGCGGTGAAAGCGTATTGATAGCGCTGGAAAGCCGGTTCAGCCATGACAGGCTTCCGCATTGCGCACACGTTGCTGGATCGCGCGGATTTGTTCCAGCTCCAGTTGCAGTTCGGCCAGTGGCGGGATGTTGAAGTCGCGCTCCAGCAGCGTTGGCTGGATGCCGCAGTGGCTATAGGCTTGCTGCAGCAGTACCCACACCGGGTCGATTACGTCCGCGCCGTGGGTGTCGATGATCAGATCGGCGCTTTGCCGGTAATGGCCGGCGACGTGGATGTAGTTGACGCGCTCGGCTGGCAATGCGGCAAGAAAGGTGCTGGCGTCGTAGCCGAAATTGACACTGT
>CALMFQ010000289.1 GCA_937863215.1 uncultured Pseudomonadota bacterium | reverse complement strand
GGCCGGCGATCCGGCGCTGGACGAAATCCGCCGGCTGCTGGCCAGCGGCGAGCGCAACCAGGCGCGGGCGGCCCTGCTGCGCTATCGTGGCGCCAACCCCGGCGTGGAGTTGCCGGCCGATTTGCGCGTATTGCTGGACGATCCGGCAGCGCCCGCCGGCAAGCCGTAATAGCGTGCCCGGGCCGCCGCCAGCGCTTTCCGGCCCGCAATGCCGATGGGCGGTTGCCGTTGGCAGGCGCAGCAACTACGCTGATGGAATACCTCGCCAATCACTTGCCGCTACATGACCCCGCCGCATTCCGCCAGGCTTTACACGCGCATTGTCGTTTTTCTCACTCCGCTGGCGGTATTGGCCTGGATGGTTCCGGGCCGCAAGTTTCTGCAGATGCCGGCGATGCCTGTGGCGCTGCACATGCTGCTGGAGTTTTGCGCGATTGCGGTGTCGCTGATGGTGTTCGTTACCAGCCGCCACGTTGCGCGGCTGCGCCCGGCACATGCGCTGCGGCTGGTCGGCATCCTGTTCCTGGCCGTGGCTTTGCTCGATATGCTGCATGTGGCGTCGGTCGAGGGCATGCCGGCGCTGGTCACGCCGTCGTCAACCGGCAAGGCGGCTTGCCTGTGGCTGGCGGCGCGGCTGTTCGCCTTGCTGGCGCTACTGGCATTTGCCTTGCTGCCGGAACGGCTGGCGCAGTCCGGACGCTTGCTGCGCTGGGCACTGCCGCTGGTGCTGGCGCTGGTGGCGGCAATCGTCGCCGTGCTGCTGCTGGCGCCGCAGGTCTTGCCGCACATGTATATTTCCGGCAGCGGACCGACGCCGGCCAGGCTGGGGGTCGAGTCGCTGCTGATCGTGCTGCATGCGCTGGCTGCGTTGCTGCTGCTGCACCGCCGCCAGCAATATGCGCCGCCGGAGCGCGATGTGGTGCAGATGCTGGCGCTGGCATCGTGGATGATGGCGCTGAGCGAGTCGTTCTTTCCGTTGTTCGGCCTGAGCACCGAGCTGTTCAATTGCCTCGGCCATGTCTACAAGGCGATAGCCTATTACCTGGTTTACCGGGCACTGGTGCAGGCGTATGTCGAATTGCCCTATCTGCTGCTGCAGCAGGCCGGGGAACGGCTGGAGCTGGCGCTGCGTGGCAGCGACGATGGCCTGTGGGACTGGGATCTGCGCACTGGCGAGCTGTATCTGTCGCCGCGCTGGAAGGCGATTCTCGGCTACGACGATGCGGAGCTGCCGAACCGGCCGTCGAGCTGGCAGCAGCTGGCCGACGACGCCGGGCGTACCCTGGTTGCGCGCCTGCTGCAGGCCGGCAGCGATGCCGCCTCCGCGCCGTACGAGCTGGAATTCCGCATGCGCCACAAGCTCGGCCATTGGGTGGACATCCTGTCGCGCGGCTGTCTGCAGTACGCTGCCGACGGACGCCCGCTGCGGCTGGTCGGCACGCTGCGCGACATCAGCGAGCGCAAGCGGCAGCTGGACGTGCTGGCGCGCAAGGAGCTGGAACTGCAGACCATCATCGACAGCGAGCCGGATGCGGTGCAGCTGCTCGACGGTAGCGGCAATATTGTCGAAACCAACCGTTCCGGCCTGCTGATGCTCGATGCAGAGTGCTCCGAACAGGTGATCGGCATGTCACTGGCGGGAATGGTGGCGCTGGAGCTACGCAACGAATTCATGGCACTGATCCAGCAGGTGTTCGCCGGCGGTTCCGGCAATCTGGTGTGCCCGGTGCAGACGCTGCAGGGGCGGCGCCGCTGGCTCGATATGCACGCGGTGCCGCTGTTCGACCCGCAGCGCCGCATCAAGGCGGTGCTGGCGCTGACGCGCGACATCAGCGAGCGGCGCCAGGCCGAAGATCGCCTGCGCAAGCTGTCGCTGGCGGTGGAGCAAAGCCCGAACAGCATTGTGATTACCGATACCCAGGGTAATGTCGAATATGTCAACGCTGCGTTCTGCCGCGTTTCGCAATATACGAGTGAAGAAGTGCTGGGGCGGAATCCGCGCATGCTGCAATCCGGCCTGACGCCACGCGAAACTTATGCGCAGATGTGGCAGACGCTGAGCAATGGCAAAACCTGGCGCGGCGTGCTGACCAACCGGCGCAAGGACGGCTCGATCTATGTCGAGGATGCGTTGCTG
>CALMFQ010000288.1 GCA_937863215.1 uncultured Pseudomonadota bacterium | reverse complement strand
CTCGGACTGGGCGCGGCGATCGAGCATCATGTCGGCAAGTTTTCCCAAGCCACCGGCGTGGCGTGCCAGCTGGCGATGAACCAGAGCGATTTTCCGCTCGACGACCGCAGCGCCACTACCGTGTTCCGCCTGTTGCAGGAGGCTCTGACCAATGTCGCGCGGCATGCGCAGGCGCAGCGGGTGGATATCCAGCTGGTGGGGCTGGAAAAGGAAGTGCTGCTGGTGGTGCACGACGACGGGCGCGGCATCCAGAGCCAGGGCAGCAGCAAGCGCAGCTCTTACGGCATGCTCGGCATGCGTGAACGGGTCGGCCTGCTCGGCGGCAATCTGCTGGTGGAAAGCGAGCCCGGCAAGGGCACCCGCATCGAGGCCAGCATTCCGTATCCGGCGGCGGGAGAGGGCGCGTGATCCGCACACTGATTGCCGACGATCACCCGATCCTGCGCGAGGGGCTGAAACATATCCTCGCCGATTGCGACGATATCGCTTTCGCCGGCGAGGCTGCCGACGGCCACGAGGTGCTGGCGCGGCTGCGGCAGGAGGCATTCGACATTCTGCTGCTCGACATGCAGATGCCGGGCAAGAGCGGTGTCGAGCTGATCCGCCAGATCAAGGCGGAATTGCCGCGGCTGCCGATCCTGGTGCTGAGCACGCACAAGGAAGACTTGTATGCCGTGCGTGCGATCAAGGCCGGCGCCGCCGGCTACCTGTGCAAGGACAATGCCGCGCAGTGTCTGCTGCAGGCGATCCGCAAGGTGGCGCAGGGCGGCGTCTACATCAGTCCGGCAGTGGCGGAACAGCTGGTGCTGGAAATGCATCCGGCCAAGCCCAACGTCACGCCGCATTCGCTGCTGTCGAACCGCGAATACCAGATTTTCCTGCTGATCGCGGCCGGCGTCGGCACCACCGAAATCGCCACCCGGCTCAATCTGAGCGCCAAGACAGTGAGCACCCACAAGGTGCGGATCAAGGAAAAAATGGGGCTGGCGAATACTTCCGAATTCGTGCGCTACGCGATGGAATACGGCTTGTTGCAGTAAGGCTGCAAGCCGCTGTGGCAGCGGGCTGCAGGCCAGGCTGCAAGCCAGTACCGGAGCGGCTTGCAGCCGTGCTGCCAGCGGGCGTCAGGGTTTGACTCCGGCCAGCGCGAACCACTGCAGCAACCGCTGCCAGCCATCGTCGGCGGCCGCTTTGCGATAGCTGGGGCGGTAGTCGGCGTAAAATGCGTGCCCGGCGTCGTTGTACAGCTGCAGCTGCGATGCCGGCTGCTTCTGGCTCAACTGCGCACGCATGCGCTCGATATCGGCCAGCGGAATGCCCTGGTCCTGCCCGCCATACAGCCCCAGAACCGGCGCTTTCAGCTCACCGACCAGATCCAGCGGCTGGCGCGGATGCAGCGCATCGGCCGGGCTGGCGAGGCGGCCTACCACGCTACCGCCGCCTTTTGCAGTAACGGGCAGGCGATCGCCGCAATCTGCTGTCTGCCCATATAAGAGAAAGTGATGTTTCAAAT
>CALMFQ010000287.1 GCA_937863215.1 uncultured Pseudomonadota bacterium | reverse complement strand
CTTTGTCGATGTGGCGGTGCCGCTGCGCGCTGCCAACGGCAAGCTGCAAGGGGTGCTGGCAGCCCATCTGCATTGGGCCTGGGTCAAAAAGGCGATCGATCGTGTCGTCAGCGAGCTGGAGAGCCCTTTTCCGCTGCAGTTCTTCATCGCCGACCGGAATGGCCAGCTGTTGCTGGCGCCGCCGGGAGAGAGCGCCAAGTCGCTGGCTGAGCTGATGCAGAGCAAGCGGGGCGCGGAACAATACCTGACGGCGCTGTCTGCGGTGCCTGCCGCCGAGCGGGCGTCCGGCCTGGGCTGGTCGGTGCTGGCACGGCAATCGATGCACGACATCATGGTGCCGATTCGGCATATCCGCGACCTGATGCTATGGCTCACGCTGGCTTTGGGCTGTGCGTTCGTGTTGTTTACCTGGGTGGTTTCCAAGCGGGTGGTGCGCCCGATCGCCGGATTTGCGCGCGATGTGCGCAATTTCCAGCCTGACAGTGTCGAGCCGTTCAGGACTGCGGCCGAGTCGCGCCAGGATGAAGTGGGCACGCTGGCACGGGCGATGAGCGCACTGGTGGAAAAGCTGCGCGTGCACACGGCACGCAATCAATTGTTCATCGAGCATGCCCCGGTGCCGCTGGCCATTTTTGACCGGCAGATGCGTTATTTGAGCGCCAGCAGCCGCTGGCTGTCGGATTACGGCATGGAAGGGCGCAATCTGCTCGGGCAGTCCCATTACGATGTTTTTCCCGAGATACCGGAGCGCTGGCGCCAATTGCATCAGCGGGGCCTGGCGGGGGAAATCCTGAATTCGGCGGGCGAATGTTTTGTGCGTGCAGACGGTTCGCGCCAGTGGCTGCGCTGGGAAATCCGCCCGTGGCACATGCCCGGCGGCGCGATTGGCGGCATTGCCATTTTTTCCGAAGACATCACCGCCCGCGTCGAGGCAGAGCTGGCGCTGCAGGCGAGCGAGGCCCGCTTTCGTGCCACCTTTGAACAGGCTGCGGTCGGCATTGCCCACGTCGATCTCGATGGTCGCTGGCTGACGGTCAACCAGCGTCTGTGCGAAATCTTCGATTATCCGTGCAACGAATTGCTGCAGAAAACCTTTCAGGACATTACCCATCCGGACGATCTGGCGGCCGATCTGGACAATGTAAAAGCGCTGCTGGCGGGTGATATCGCCCACTACCAGATGGACAAGCGCTATTTCCGCAGCAACGGCAGCATTGTCTGGATTACCCTGACGGTGGCGCTGGTGCGCAAGGCGGATGGTACGCCCGATTACTTCGTTTCGGTGGTAGAGGATATTTCCGAACGCAAGCATGCCGAGCATGCGCTGCATGACAGCGAGCGTCGGCTGCGGCTGGCAATCGAAGTGGCAAAGATGGGCATTTTCGATTGGGATATCAAGCAAGGATCGATTGTCTGGACGCCGGAGCTGGAGGCGATCTACGGCCAGCCACCGAGCCCCGGCGGTGGCACGCACAGCTACCGGGAATGGCTGCAGACGCTGCACCCGGACGATGCGGCCGAAGTCGCCGAAAAAATCCAGGCGGCGCTGCAGTCGGGCGAGGTGATCGAGCATGAGTGGCGGATCGTGCTGCCGGATCGGGAGACGCACTGGGTAACGGCGCGGTTCCAGGCATACCGGGATGAGACGGGCAAACCCAGCCACATGGTCGGCGTGAACATCGACAATACCCAGCGCAAGAACATGGAAGCCGAGTTGCGCCAGAATGCGCGGCTGTTGAGCGAATTCAACGCCCGGCTGACCAGCCAGGTTGCCGAGCAGACCCGGAAACTGCGCGATGCGAAAGAACAGGCCGAGGCCGCCAATCAGGCCAAGAGCAGCTTCCTGGCCAATATGAGCCATGAAATCCGCACTCCGATGAACGCCATCATCGGCCTGTCCGGCATTCTGCGGCGCAAGCAGCAGGAGCCCGATACGGCAGACAAGCTGGAAAAGATCGAGGCAGCGGGCAAACATCTGCTCGGCATCATCAACGACATTCTCGACTTCTCGAAAATCGAGGCCGGCAAGCTGGTGCTGGCCGAAGAACGGGTGGATTTGCGCACGCTGGCGATCAATGTGTGTTCGATGGTGGCCGAGGCGGCCAATGCCAAGGGTATCCAGCTGCGCACCGAGCTGGATTTCCTGCCGCAGCACATGCTTGGCGATGCGACACGTCTGACCCAGGCACTGCTCAATCTGGTTGGCAATGCAGTCAAATTTACCGATACCGGTACGGTAACGGTGCGGACCGTCTGCGAGCAGGAGCAGGCCGATGCATTGATGGTGCGCTTCGACGTCATCGACACCGGCGTCGGCATTGCCCCGCAAGCAGTCGGGCGCTTGTTTGCGCCATTCGAGCAGGCCGATGCGACCACCGTGCGGCGCTTTGGCGGAACCGGCCTGGGCCTGGCGATCACCAGGCGCCTGGCCAACCTGATGGGAGGCGATGCGGGGGTGGAAAGTGTGCCGGGGCAGGGCAGCAGGTTCTGGTTCTCGGTGCGGCTGCGCAAAATCGCCACCCCCGGCGACGAGGAGCTGCCCGCCGCAGCCAATAGCGACGCCGCCCAATGGCTGCGCGACCATCGCAGCGGCAGCCGGATTTTGCTGGTGGAGGATGACGAGATCAACCGCATGGTGGCCGAAGAAATACTCGGCTTTGTCGGCCTGGCGTGCGACATGGCCGAAAACGGTGAAGAGGCGCTGGCAGCCGTGCGCCACGCGCCACCCGGTCGCTTCGCGCTGATCCTGATGGACATGCAGATGCCCAGAATGGACGGTGTCGCGGCCACCAGGGCGATCCGGCAACTGGCGGCCGGCAGCGCCATGCCCATCGTGGCCATGACTGCAAATGCATTCGGCGAAGACCGGGAACGCTGTTTCGACGCCGGCATGAACGATTTTGTCGCCAAGCCAGTCGATGCCGAGAAGCTCTACGACACCTTGTTCAAGTGGCTCAGGTAATGCCCGGCCCGGCAGCGCTGGCCTGCAAGCCGCTCTGGTAGCGGCCCGCAGCCCGGCTTGCAGCGGGCAGGCTGGGGGCGCCGCGATGCCCGGCGCGCGCTCGCAAGCATTTATGCCGCTGTCGGGTATCGCTTCGCTCCACCCAAGCTACAAACCACGACCTTGTTTGCGCCGCAGCGGC
>CALMFQ010000286.1 GCA_937863215.1 uncultured Pseudomonadota bacterium | reverse complement strand
TCGAGCACCGCGCGACGCAGCAATTCGCCCGCGCAGCCAATAAATCAGCGCTTCCATAACAAAATCCATACAGGGGAGAAGCACATGTCCGTCAGGCATCCCATTGTTGCCGTCACCGGCTCGTCCGGTGCCGGCACGACCTCGGTTACCAAGACTTTTCAGCACATTTTCCGCCGTGAAAGAATCAACGCCGCGATCGTCGAAGGCGATGCCTTTCATCGCTATGACCGCGAGGGCATGAAAGCCGCGACGCGCGAGGCCAACGCCGCCGGCAACCTGAATTTCAGCCATTTCGGCCCGGAGGCGAATCTGCTGCGCGAGCTGGAAGGGTTGTTCAGCGAATATGCCGCCAGCGGCAGCGGCAACGTGCGCAAATACCTGCACGACGACGAAGAGGCTCATCCCTTCGAACAGCCGCCGGGAACGTTTACCCCGTGGCAGCGCCTGTCGGGCGAGCACGACATGCTGTTTTACGAGGGCCTGCACGGTGCGGCGATTACCGACAATGTCAACGTTGCGCAGCATGTCGATCTGCGCGTCGGCGTGGTGCCGATCATCAACCTGGAGTGGATCCAGAAATTGCAGCGCGACAAACAACGGCGCGGCTATTCGACCGAAGCGGTGATGGATACCATCCTGCGGCGCATGCCGGATTACGTGAAGTACATCTGCCCGCAGTTCTCCGAAACCCACATCAACTTCCAGCGCGTGCCAACGGTGGATACCTCGAATCCGTTTACCACGCGTTATATCCCGACGCCGGACGAGAGCTTTGTCGTCATCCGTTTCAAGAACCCCAAGGGCATCGATTTTCCTTACCTGCTGTCGATGGTGCACGACTCGTTCATGTCGCGCCCCAACATCATCGTCGTGCCCGGCGGCAAGATGGAACTGGCGATGCAGCTGATTTTCACGCCGCTGATCCTGCAGTTGATGGACAAGAAACGCCGCGCCGGCTGATCACCGCCACAGTCATTGGCGTAGGTCGGGCTTCAGTAAGCACCGCGTCGGACTGAAGTCCGACCTACACTCGCTTCTGCAGGCGATACACCCATGTTTTGGCAGCATGCCTGCAAGCCGCATCAACCGGTTGCGGCCTGCAGGTGGTCGATAAATGCCCGTGCCGCGGCCGTCAGCCGGCGTTGCGCTGCGT
>CALMFQ010000285.1 GCA_937863215.1 uncultured Pseudomonadota bacterium | reverse complement strand
AATCCGAACCGGAAATCGAGAAGAACGGCACCTTGGCTTCGCCGGCAATGGCTTTCGCCAACAGGGTTTTACCGGTACCTGGCGAGCCGACCAACAAGACACCGCGCGGAATACGACCGCCAAGGCGCTGAAACTTGCTTGGGTCACGCAGGAATTCGACGATTTCAGCCACTTCTTCCTTGGCTTCATCACAACCGGCAACATCGGCAAACAGAATCGGATTGCTCGATTCATCCAGCATCCGCGCACGGCTCTTGCCGAAAGAGAACGCACCACCCTTGCCGCCGCCCTGCATCTGGCGCATGAAGAAAATCCAGACACCTATCAGCAACAGCATCGGGAACCAGGAAATGAATACCTGCATGAATAGCGACTGCTCTTCTTCCGGTTTGGCAGAGAAGCGTACGTTGTTCTTCAGCAGATCGCCGACCATGCCGGGGTCGTACGGTGCCAGCGTGGAGAACGCGCTGCCGTCGGAACGCTTGCCGCGCAACATCTGACCACGCAGCGGGTGACCCTCGATTTCCACCGAGGCAATCCGGCCCTGCCGCACTTCGTCGACAAACTCGGAATACGCCATCTGGCTTTGTGGCTCGTGCTTTTTGCTGAACTGATTGAATACAGTCATCAGCACCAGGCCGATAATCAGCCAGATCGCAATATTCTTGCCGATGTTGTTCACGTCTACTCCTTGTTACTACTGCAAGCGGAAAAGTCCAAAATCCATTCTAAACCCAATCCTGCAGGCTGTCAGCAACCACCCGGAGGCGGCTCGAACACCTCCGGAGCATCGACTTTGCGCCCCTTGCCGAGCAGGTAGATTTCGTTGCTGCGATCGCGCGACGCCTTGGGCTTGCGTGTCAGTACCTGATCGAAACATTGCTTCAACAAGGCCAGGTATTCCGGGTACCCCGACCCCTGGAATGCCTTGACCAGATAATGACCGCCGGGCTTCAGGTGATGCATGGCAAAATCCAGCGCCAGCTCAATCAGATAGAGGCTGCGCGGCATGTCCATCATCGCATTACCGGCTATATTGGGCGCCAGATCGGAAATCACAAGATCCACCGGGCGCCCCGCCAGCAGTGTTTCGAACTGACGCAGCACGGATTGCTCGCGGAAATCTCCCTGCAGAAAGGTCACGCCGGCCATCGGCGCCATTTCCAGGATATCCAGCGCAAACACCTCGCCCCTGCTGCCGACTTTCTGTGCCGCAACCTGGCTCCAGCTGCCGGGAGCCGAGCCGAGATCGACGACAACCATGCCCGGCTGGATCAGCTTGTCCTTGTCGTTTATTTCCAGCAATTTGTAGGCGGCACGCGAACGGTAGCCCTCTTTTTGCGCCAGATGCACATAATGGTCGTTCAGATGCTCCTGCATCCATGCCTTGCTGGTCTTGGATCGTTTCATGAGTTAATATTACCGGTTTTTCAGCGAGTTACCGCCATGATTGAATTGACCACCGAGCAGCGCCGGTTTCTGCGTGCCCAAGCCCACCATCTGAATCCGACCGTAATGATCGGCAATCAGGGGCTGACCGATGCAGTGGTGCGCGAGCTGGCTCGCAGCCTGGATGCCCACGAGCTGGTCAAGATTCGTGTACTTGGCGATGAACGCGAAGTACGCATTACGCTGATGGACGAGGTGTGCACACAGCTGGATTGCGCGCCGGTGCAGCATATCGGCAAGCTGTTGATCGTCTACCGGCCGGGCACCGAGCCGAAAATCGAGCTGCCCGACGGCACGAAAAAGAAAGCAGCCAAACCTGCGGCAACACAAGCGGAACCTGCAGCAAAATCCAGGCCGGAGCCGAAAATCGATATGGGCCGCCCGGGCGGCAATCGCCGCCGCCGTCTCGGCAAACGCTGACTCCTTCTGCTGCCGGCAGCGTCAACCCTTGGCGCTGCTTCCCTTCACCACCAGCGCCAACCCCATCAGGCAGACCAGCAGGTACAGCAACGTCGAAAGCGCGTGCGCAGTATCGAAACCGCCACCGAACACGCCGCGTGCCGCATTGGCGGCCTGCTCTTTCAGATGCGCAATCCACGGGTGGATGGCGAAATTATTC
>CALMFQ010000284.1 GCA_937863215.1 uncultured Pseudomonadota bacterium | reverse complement strand
GATATGGCCGGATTCGGCGGCGGCCAGAATGCCGAATAGCTGCCAAATGTTCTGGCCGACCAGCGATCAATAACGCCCCTGGTACCCAGCAAAATGTCGAACGTGTAGGCCGCATTCAACCGCGGACACTCTGACAGGCTGAATGGGGAATCGGTCTGGGGCGTCAGCTTCTCCACCGGCACATTCATTGCATCTGCCGTGCCTTCGATCAGCTCCGCCAGATCATGCATATCGGTCCACGTGACCGGAGTGTCTTTGGCGCACGACATACTAACTGTAGTAAGCCAAACACTTCGATGTGCAACCAGTCTGCGATCCGGGAGCGCCGTCGGCGCCAGGTGGTCCAGTACCGCCCCCAATCGGATTCGATGTCCCCGGTCCTGCTCCGGCGGTCGGATAATTCGGCGGCTGAGCTGCGCCCTGCGCCGAGCCGCCCGGTGGGTAGCAATTCAGATAGGCCAACCCGGCCGTGAAAGCCCGCATGTCTGCTTCCGCCTGTGAATTATCGGATTGCTCGAAGCCCAACGGCAGCACGATCGGATTGGCCGTGGAACCAGAAGAGGTGGGGTCAACCAGTGTGTTTTCCAGTACGCCGGATCCTGGCGAAATTTCGGCCAGCATGGTGCCGTCTCCGTATGCCCCGATGGTGGTTGGAGACGCCACGTAGGCTCCGCAAAGCAACGTCATGGCCACGCTCTGGTAGTAGCAATTCAGCATGGCTTTGGCTTGCGCCAGTGCCTGATCGTCTGCTACTTCCTGGCTGATCTCGCTCGTGATAGCCCCCACATCAACAACCACCGGGTTGATCGTCGAGCCGGCGCTCTCGGGTGCCACACCAGTCGGATCCGGACAGAAAAGCGTAATACGCTCGTTGGCGAAAATGCACGTCAGGAATATCTGGGCATTCTGCCTGGCGCGCGTGTCAGCATCCGACTTCGATACGTATGAGCGTTCGACGCCAGCAGCAATAGCGTACCGATCCAGCACCAATGATCCCCCAATCAAACCGGACGCATAACCGGTACCACCTTTGACCTCCGCACAGGTCAGCTCGTGCGCATCATTCTCAAAGAAACAATCAAGCAGCCCGAGCCCGAACTGCAGAGCCAGATAATTGGCATACGCCTTTGCCCGGAACGTCGTAATATCTGGGCGGAAAGAATCCGGCACGCGCGATTCCAGCATCACTTGAAAGCCGGCCGCAATTTTAATCACACGGGCGGATTCATCCGCAGCGCTGGGATTTGGTAGCGATTTGCTCGACAGTATGGCTCGCTGGGACTCTTCGAACAATCCGTGCACCTGCTGCGCTGATGTGCCGGATCCGATCGAACCGCTGATGCAGCTGACGACGATCTCATCAGATTCGTACGGACAGTCATCCGTGCGCGGCTTCGTGACGCCAATCAGCGCACCGACCTCAACAGGTATTTGCGGAGATGCGCCGCACACCGCGCCAGCAGCCACTCCTAGCGTAGCCGCAGTCGACCACCGTGCATCCACCATGGATGCCGGAATGGGCAGAGGAATCAATTCCTGGTTGCCTCCATACGGTGCGGCCAATGCGGCCAATACGGATGGAGCAATACAGGTCGGAGGTATCCGGGGATTACAGTACAGACACTGAAGCTGCGCCTCAGCAAAAACACGGGCGGACAGATTGGCTTCCGCCACGCTGATCGTGGATGAAAATTCACCAGCCGCAATAGTCACGGTACGGACCGGACTTTTGTCGGAAGCCGGAATGGTCTGATCCCCATAGGCACCATCAGGACATTCCACCGTGATCTCCTCGTTGTAGAACAAACAGTTGAGCAAAGCACGGGCGCGATTGGTCGCATTCGTATTGGCATCTTGTGTGGATATGGTGGAGATGACGACACCTTCTTCTGCCACTACTGGATTACCAACCGTTCCGGCCAGCAGGCTGCCTCCGTTCTGTAATGCCGCCGTGGGCTTGCCGTACACCGAGCAGTCGACCAACAGACGCTCATTGATGTACAGGCACCGCAGGGCAGCCAAAGCCGACAGCCTGGCTTGGTTGTCCGCATCCTGCTGATCGATGTGCGAATACCACGTGTTGGCCGGCACCGTCACGTTTCCGACCCGTGCCGGAATATCAATGCCGCCAATCGTCTGTGCGGGGGAATTTGGCACCTCCTCTTCCCCCGGGCAGGTTGCTTGCTGGACGGTATTGCCGTACACGCAGGACAAAAGCGAACGCGCCAGTTGCAACGCTTCCAGATCGGCGTCCTGCTGGCTGACCAGAGAACGGCGCGCACCCACCCCGACGGTGACCGGATTGGCCGGAGCGTAACTGACTCCGTCAGGATATGGTGCCGTCAGCGCGCCCTCGGGACATTCGGCTGTCTGCGGCGTCGACAACCAGCCACAACGCAACGCCAGCCGCCCCAACTCCTCCGCTACAGCATCGACAGCCGTCTGCATGGTCGTCATGGTCTCGCGAACATAGACAGCCTGGTTGAGCAACAGCTTACCGACATGCTGCAGCGTATCGATCGTCACGGCGGAGTCCCACAGTTGTCCTCGTGCACCCTCACCCAAGTGCGCCAAATAGGACAGTTGAGCCGAGGAAATATCCGGCACGGTCAGCCAGCTCAGGTAACGCGTTTCCGCCCCTGCCGCCACCCGTACGTTGTCACCATCAGGACCCAAATCAGCAAAGTCCGAACAGCGAAATATCCGCTCCCCGGACATGATCGGAATCGGATCCGGTACAGAAGCATCTGCGACTTCAGGTATCTCGCTGGCAGTCGGCGCGCGAAATAATTCCGGAACCGGTTCCTCTGCCGGAGAACACCTCACCGGCGGCTTGCCCGGAGGTGCCAGCCACACCCCAGATGCTGGATCTACCGGGCAGTCCGATAATCCACGCGCCTTGCGGGTCTGTTTGGGGTCAATGGCCATTACTGAATGGTGTAGTTGCCTGCCTGCACGTGCGAGAAAACTAGCGATGTGGTAGCAGTGGGTGGCTCGGATGCCAGCGAGTGCGACACGGCACGAAGCAAACCACGAAACAGCTTACCACCGCCCTCCGCCGACACATCAACCATCTTTCCGCACGTGAGCGTCAAATCCAAAGGCACGGTCACATTTGCACTCGAGTCGGCCAAAGCTACATCGAGGTAGGTTTGCTTGCAGATGGCGCTGCATATTTGTTTGACCGCATTGTAAAAATCTGTGCCTTCTGCTTTTACCCAGTCCCCATCTTTCGCAGGACTGGCCAAACTGACCGTCGTACCCCATACGGCGCCCGTGTTCTCCGGAGGTGTCTGCGCGAAAGAAATGAAATCCGGCAACGGAATGATCATCGGTCGCCCGCCCTTTGGATTCTCAGGATAACGCACGAGTGCCTCGCGAGATTCCCCGTACAGGATGTTGGCCTTCGGGTCGTCTGGTATTTTGTATGCCTCCTGCACGCCCCGCACCATTGCGACATGCGAAATAGGCGCGACGACGACGTTGCCGAGATTCATCTGCAAAGATCCTGTCGGTACCGTCAGGGAAGTAGTGTCTTCCCAAATCTTCTCATACGAAATCAGGTATCCGTACTGGGATGACGACGGACCAGAGCCGGGCGGGACGTAAACAAAACCGAAAATGGAACAGATGGTCTGGATGGTGGCCCAAAAATTACCGGCAGCGGTGACCAATATTCCAGCCAACCGGACATTGAAATTCTTGTTCAGCGATCCCTTCTTTTTCATGAGGGCTTCATCCAAGCCTTCAATGGTGGCATCCGTCGACGCACTCAGGATGGCCTTCAGGATCTTCATGCCCGTCTGATTATCCTCGTGAATTTTCTGCGCCGACTGCTTCCCCGGAGAGTCTTTCCTCCGATCCATTTCTTTTTGCCAATCAGCGACGATCAGATC
>CALMFQ010000283.1 GCA_937863215.1 uncultured Pseudomonadota bacterium | reverse complement strand
GGCCTCGGGCGCACGCCGCTGCGCGGCCAGCTGCTCAAGGAGTTTGTGCCGCGCGCCGAGCTGCTCAACTACTTCGAGGCGATTCTGCGCGTCTACAACCGCCATGGCCGGCGCGACAACAAATACAAGGCGCGGATCAAGATTCTGCTGCAGGCGCTGGGCCTGCCAGGCTTTGCGCACGAAGTCGAGGCCGAATGGGCGCATTCGCGCGGCGGGCCGGACAGCCTGAGCGAACGCAGCTTTGCCGCGATGGAGCGTTTCTTCGTCGCACCGGCGTGCAGCGCAGAAGCAGCGGACGATCCGGCCTATATCGATGCGCTCGCAAACAATCGCGCCTTTGCCCGCTGGGTGGAACGCAATGTGGCAGCGCACCGGCTGCCCGGCTTTGGCATTGTCACACTGTCGCTGAAAAAAACCGGCGTTCCGCCCGGTGACGCGACCGCCGAGCAGATGGAACTGGTCGCCGAACTGGCACAGCGCTTCAGCGGCGGCGAGATCCGCGTCAGCCACGAACAGAATCTGCTGCTGCCGCAGGTGCCGCGCCGGCATTTGCCCGAGCTGTGGCATCTTGCCGCCGGCGCCGGGCTGGCGACGCCGAATATCGGCCTGCTGACCGACGTCGTATGCTGCCCCGGCGGCGATTTCTGCTCGCTGGCCAATGCCCGCTCGATTCCGGTTGCCGCCGCAATCCAGCAGCGTTTCGACGATCTGGATTACCTGTTCGATCTGGGGCCGCTGGAACTGAACATTTCCGGCTGCGTCAACGCCTGCGGCCATCACCACATCGGCCATATCGGCATTCTTGGCGTCGATAAGCACAATCAGGAGTGGTTCCAGATCACCATGGGCGGACGTGAGGGCAACCGGTCCGCTCTCGGGCGGGTGATCGGCCCGGCAGTCGCCGCCAGCGACGTGCCGGAGGCCATTGCCAGGCTGTTGCACACCTATGTCCGGTTGCGCAACGAAGGCGAGATCTTTATCGATACCCTCGACCGTACTGGCCTTGCGCCATTCAAGGCGGCGCTGTACCGGGAACAGGAGAGCACGCATGCACTTGATTAAGGAATGGCTGCGCGTTAGCGACGACTGGCAGATGCTGGCCGGCGACGACGCAGCCCTGGTCGATTGCTCGGCCGGTGGCCCGCGGCAGATTCTGCCGCTGGCGCTGTACGCCAGCTTCGCGCCGGCATTGCACGGCCAGCGGCAGCGTATCGGCCTGTTGCTGGAAGCCGACGCAAACCCGGAACAAGTCGATGCATTCCTGGCGCAGGTTGCGCTGGTCGCGGTCCGCTTCGATAGTTTCAGCGATGGGCGCGGCTACTCGCTGGGGCGGCTGATTCGCCAGCGCTACGGATTTTGCGGCGAACTGCGCGCGGTCGGCGATGTGCTGCGCGATCAGTTGTATTTTCTGTACCGCTGCGGATTCGACGCCTTCCTGCTGCGGCAGGATCAAGACCCGGACGAGGCGCTCAAGGGCGCGAGCGATTATCGCTGGCAGCCGCTCTCCGGCCTTATGGCGGCCGGAGCGGCGCAGGACGCGCATGACGTAGCGTGATAATGCAATCGACGCAGATGGATCAGCGCGCCAGATCCTGCATCAGGCGCTGCCATTCCGGCGAGCCCGCCAGCTCGGCCCTGGCAAATGCCTTCAGATCGGCAATCTGTTGCGGCGTCAGGCTCAGCGAGGTTTCGATGTCCTGCGGCTGCAGCAAATGCGCTTTCCTTTGCGGCGCGCTGAGATTGACTTCGATCACGTAAAACCCGGCGTCCGGCACGTAGCTGCCGGCCAGCACCTCCGGTGCGGCTTCGCGCAGCCGCCCAGCGCAAGGATCGCCACCGCAGTGAGAGTGCGGCCAAGCCAACGCCCGGCGCGCGCCATCATTCGCTCAAGGCTCGCTCGATGCGCCGGTCCGGCACCAGCCAGATGGCCGCCACCCCGACATAGATTGCTCCGGCGATTGGCGGCGACACGAACGCCAGCGTCACTGCCAGCAGATACAGCAGCATCGACAGCTTGCCTTTGCCATCGCTGCCGATGGACCGGGCCAGTGCCGAATCGCGGCCGTGGCGCGCAACCAGCAGGCGCGTCAGGATCACGTAGGCGCAGGCCGCCATCAGCAGCACTACGCCGTACAGCGCCACCGGCAGCGAGGCGAAATGGTTTTCGCCCATCCAGCCGGTGGCAAACGGAATCAGCGACAGCCAGAACAGCAGGTACAGATTGGCCCACAGGATCGGGCCATTGACATGGTGCGCGGCATGCAGCAGGTGATGATGGTTGTTCCAGTAAATGCCGACATAGACGAAACTCAGCACATAGCACAGGAACACCGGCAGTAGCGGCAACAGCGCATCGAAACCGCTGCCGTGCGGTACTTTCAACTCCAGCACCATGATGGTGATGATGATGGCAAGCACGCCGTCGCTGAATGCTTCCAGCCGGTTCTTGTTCATTGGGCCGCTTTCTCTGTCGTCGATCCGGGGTTTATAGCCTCCGGCAAGGCTGGGCGCCAGCTACGCTCACAGCAGCAGCTGGCTGGCAATCGCGATTTCGCCGGTCAGCAGCTTGTGCACCGGGCAGGCATTGGCAATCTCCAGCAGGCGCTGGCGCTGCTCGGCGCTCAATTCGCCGCTGAGGCGAATATTGCGCACCATGCATACCGGCGCGGCCTTGTCGTCGGCAAAGCTCAATTCCACCCCGATGCCGCTGAGCGGCATGGCCTTGCGCCGCGCATACATCGACAGCGTGATGGCGGTGCAGGCGCCCAGCGCCGACAGCAACAGCTGATGCGGCGTCGGGCCGCCGTCGCCGCCGCCCAGCG
>CALMFQ010000282.1 GCA_937863215.1 uncultured Pseudomonadota bacterium | reverse complement strand
TTGCGCAGGTAGGCCAGAATCGGCAGATCGAAATGCTTGAGGAACTCTTCCAGCATGGCCGCCGCACGGGTTCGCGGGTCAACGCGCATGGCCACGATGCCGACCACACCCCGGCGCCCGCGCATCTCGCTGCGGATGGAATTCAGGAAATCCTCGGTCGCCGCCATATCGAAGACGGAAGGCACCACCGGCGCGAGCACCTTGTCGACCAGGCGCAGGTAATCGTTGAGCTTGTAGCCCTGGAGACCGGCCGGCGCATCCAGCACCACCCAGTCCGGGTCCTGCGGCAGGCTGAACATCATCTGGTTGCCGGCGAAGTAGCCGGTGACCGCCGGCAGCCCCTGATCGCGGAACGCCATCCAGCGCAGCGCCGACTGCTGGCGATCCAGATCGCACAAGGTCACGCTTTGCTGGCGATTGGCAAAATGACCGGCCAGATTCGTTGCCAGCGTCGTTTTACCCGCCCCGCCCTTCGGATTTGCCACCAGTACTGCGCGCATCGTTTCTCCCTGAGTTGTTCGGATTCTTCGAATTCGGCGCGGATTATATACAGGTCGCACGGGATGCAGCTTGCATCGTTACAATAGCGTCACCTCCAGATGGCAATACGCATGACCGAAGAAACCACAAAACAGCGCCAGGGTATCCAGTCGATCGAAGTCGGCACACGCCTCCTGAGGGTACTCGCCGCTCATGGTCGGCCGATGATGCTGCGGGATCTGGCCAAGACCGCCGCAATGCCGGCGGCCAAGGCACACCGATATCTGGTCAGTTTCATCCGCATGGGACTGGTCGAGCAGGACAGCCATACCGGGCGTTACGATCTCGGCAGCTTTTCGCTTGAACTCGGACTCGCCAGCCTCGCGCGCCTGGACCCGGTCCGGCTGGGCACCCCGATCCTCGAAGATCTTTGCGAGAAAATCGGTGAAACCGTTGCGCTCGCCATGCTCGGCAACCACGGCGCCACCATCGTCCGCTGGATCGAAGCCGGCGGGCCGATCACCGTGACGCTGCGTACCGGCACGGTGCTGCCGCTCACCAACTCGGCGACCGGCCGTGCGTTTGTCGCCTACTGCCGAACCCCCTACTTCAAGCGTCTTCTGGAAAAGGAATTACGGCAAACGGCCGAACAGGCCAATACCAATGTCGCCGCGCTGGTTCAGGAGCTCACGCCACTGATCGACGAAATCCGTCTCCACGGCATCTCGCGCGCCAGCGGCAGCCTGACGCCGGGCATAAACGGTTTCAGCGCACCGGTATTCGACCATACGGGACAGATGGTCGGCGCCGTGACATCACTGGGATCGGTCGGGCACTTCGATACGGATTGGGACAGCCCGCTGGCGCTGGCCATCAAGGAAGCCGCTCAGGCACTCTCGCAGCGTCTCGGCCACTCGCCGGAGACACCGATACCGGCGGGCCACATTCTTGCCTCGATCCGATAGAAGATGGTGCCCCCGCGCGGAATCGAACCACGACCTGATGCTTACAAGGCAACTGCACGACCTTCATGC
>CALMFQ010000281.1 GCA_937863215.1 uncultured Pseudomonadota bacterium | reverse complement strand
TCCCAGACAATGGTCAGGTGTATGCGCTCCAGCATGATGTATTAGTTTTTTTCATTATCCATTGAATTAATACCATTTTACCTCATTGATCGTGCTGCGTAATCTTGCTGCCATTGTTAACCAGCGGATGGCGAATATCATGACCACGATCCACAATCTCGGCTTTCCCCGTATCGGCGCCCGGCGCGAACTGAAGTTTGCGCTGGAGTCCTACTGGAAAGGAACATCCTCACGCGACGAACTCAAGGCACTGGGCGCCCGGCTGCGCCAGCGCCACTGGGAAAACCAGGCCGGCCTGGACCTGGTGCCGGTAGGGGATTTTGCTTTCTACGACCAGATGCTGGACATGAGCTTTACGCTGGGCAACCTGCCGGAGCGCGTGCAAGGCTTTCATGGCGACGTGCTCGACAATTACTTCCGGGTGGCCCGTGGCCGCTCGGCCCGGGATGCCGAAGCCCATGCGGACTGTTGTGGCGGAGGCGTGGCTGCGGGCGAAATGACCAAGTGGTTCGATAGCAACTACCATTACATCGTGCCGGAATTCACTGCGGCCACCGCATTCCGGCTGGATGCGTCGCGCCTGCTGGAACAACTGGCCGAAGCCCACGCCCTGGGAGTCAAGGCCAAGCCGGTGATCATCGGCCCGCTTACCTATCTGGCTCTGGGCAAGGCCAAGGACGGTTCCGACCGGCTGGCGCTGCTGCCGCGCCTGCTGACGGTTTACTCGGAGCTGCTGGATAGCCTGGCGGCCGCGGGCGTGGAATGGGTGCAGATCGACGAGCCGATCCTGGTAACCGAACTGGCGGCCGACTGGCAACAGGCATTCAATCTCGCCTACCACCAGCTCAAAAGCTGCCGGGTCAAGCTCCTGCTGGCCACCTACTTCGGCCAGCTGCGGGATAACCAGTATCTGCTGGCCAATCTGCCGGTGGCCGGCGTACACATCGACGTCATCAATGGCCGCGAAGATGTTTTGCCGCTGCTGGGCATGCTGGCGGCGCACAAGGTGGTGTCGCTGGGGGTGATCAACGGCCGCAATATCTGGAAAACCGACCTGAACGCGACACTGGACTGGCTGGAGCCGCTGGCGCAGCGCCTCGGTGCGCGCCTGTGGATCGCACCGTCGTGCTCGCTGCTGCATGTGCCGGTGGATCTGGGCTGCGAAGCGAAGCTGGATGGTGAAGTCAAGTCGTGGCTGGCGTTCGCGCAGCAAAAGCTGGATGAGCTGAAGGTGCTGGCCGACGCATTGAAACACGGCCGGGCCGCGGTGCAGGCCGCGCTGGATGCCAATCGGGCCGCCATCGATGCCCGTCGCAACTCGCCGCGCGTGCACAATCCCGCCGTCAAGGCCGCCGTTGCCCGCATTACCCCGGCACTGGGCCGGCGCAAGAGCCCGTATGCCGGGCGTGCCGTGCAGCAGGCAGCGCTGTTGCAGTTGCCCGCTTTCCCGACTACCACGATCGGCTCTTTCCCGCAGACGGCCGACATCCGTCACGCCCGCAGCGAGTACAAGGCCGGCCGGCTGGACGCAGCCGGCTACAAGGCGGCGATGCGGGCTGAAATCGTGCGCAGTGTGCGCGAACAGGAAGCGCTGGATCTGGACGTGCTGGTGCACGGTGAAGCCGAGCGCAACGACATGGTCGAATATTTCGGCGAGCAACTCGATGGCTACGCCTTCAGCCAGTTTGGCTGGGTACAGTCCTACGGTTCGCGTTGCGTAAAGCCGCCGATCCTGTTCGGCGACATCGGTCGCCCGCAGCCGATGACCGTGGAATGGATCGAGTATGCCCAATCGCTGACCCGGCGCCCGATGAAAGGCATGCTGACCGGGCCGGTAACCCTTCTCAACTGGTCCTTCGTGCGTGACGACCAGCCGCGCGCCGTATCCTGCAAACAGCTGGCGCTAGCGATCCGCGCAGAAGTGCTGGATCTGGAGCAGGCCGGCGTCCGTGTGATCCAGATCGACGAGGCCGCGCTGCGCGAAGGCCTGCCATTGCGCAAATCGCAGTGGCAAAACTATCTGGACTGGGCGGTCGAATCCTTCCGCATCACTGCCAACGGCGTGGCCGACACGACCCAGATTCACACCCACATGTGCTATTCGGAGTTCAACGACATCATCCAGGCCATCGCCGACATGGATGCCGACGTGATCACCATCGAAACCTCGCGCTCGGACATGGAGTTGCTCGATGCCTTCGACGACTTCAAGTACCCGAACCAGATCGGCCCCGGTGTGTACGATATCCACTCACCCAACATTCCGACGCGGGAGCACATTGTGCAACTGATGAACAAGGCCGCCGAGCGCATCCCGGCGCAGCGCCTGTGGGTGAATCCGGATTGCGGCCTGAAGACTCGCCAGTGGCCCGAGGTGATTCCTGCGCTGGCCAATATGGTAGCCGCGGCCAAGGCCTTGCGCGCCGCAGTGGCTTGAGCGGCATGCCGGAAGCCGCCACGCTGGCCGGGCCATTGGGGCGGCATGCACCGGCTACGGGCAGCCGCTGCATGCCGCCAAGCCGGCGCTGTTGCCCAGGAATTGCGCTGCGCTGGACAGGGATCAGAACTCCAGCTGCAGATTCACGCCGATGTGCGAGCCGTCGTAGTCCTTGTTGACGCTGCCGGGAACGATGGCGCCGAGCGCATTGCGATAGGTGGCCGGCCGGTATTTTTCCGACACGCCGCGTACGTTGAGCCAAGCGTTCTGCGTCAGCTGGTAGCCGATCTCGACCAGAGCGCCGGTGGTGTCCTTGAAAGTCAGGCTGTCTTCGCCGTCGTTGACCTTGTAAACCACCTTGGCCGACTGCACCTGGCGCGCCCCGGCGCCGATGCGCAGCCGCTCGAAGCCGGTAAAGTAGGCAATCAGCTCGTATGGCACGCGGGTGAATTGCGCCTTGCCGTTTTTCGCGGTGGCGCCGTCGATCTGGTAATTGGCGCTGATCAGCAGCGCCAGCGGCGCCGGAGCCGATTGCCAGAGAATGCCGCCGCCCACCTGCACCAGCTGGCCGGCCTTGATGTCAACCTTGTTGCCGTTTTCGAACACCGCCGTAGCGACCGTATCGCCGCCGAAAGTCAGGCCGCCGCTGAGCAGCGCGTGCAGGCCGGGCTGAGTGCGTTCGCCGTGGCAGATTGCCGGTGCCAGCGCCAGCGTGGCGAGCAGGCGCAAGATGTATTTAGGCTGCATGTTCCGTATGTCTCCATGGATGCGGATCGCCCTGCCGGCAGGCGGGGCGGGTGATGGATATGAGCATAGCGAAAATGCGGCGAACGGCAACCGGATAGGCAGATTCACGCCGCCATTCCGGCTCATGGGCAAACCTGCATGCCGATACCGGCAGCGCGTTGCCGCCGGCACGCGGCATGGGGCCGCGCTCAGTGCAGAACCGGCGGCGTGCTGCGCAGCGATGCGTCGAGTGCGTCGATGATTTCGCACCAGTCGTCGTCGGCGATCAGCGCTTCACGCAGGAAATTCGATTGCGATGCATTCCAGAAACAGGCATCCGGCAGCGCGATGTGTCCGGCCAGCGGTGCGTGGCTGCGAATGAATTCCTCGATCTCGCGGCCGCTGCTGCCGAGGCCGAGTTGCTGGAACAGTTCGGTAAGTGGATGGACGGGCGAATGCATGAGAGTGCTCCTTGGCGCTGGCGTTTATCGGAACGGGAGAAGGAAACCGCTGCCGCAACGGCTGGGAGCGCCATCGCGGGGCCGGGAGCTTGCCCGGTTTTTCACTCAGCATAGTGCGCTTTGGCCACGCTTGCCAGCCCGCACGGCGGCAGCAGCGTTGCCGGATGCAATGCCGGTTTGTGCCGACGAATGGAATATTCCGGACGCGATATATGGCTCTATGCTGACGCAATGTATTTTGGGATGCGGAAGGAGCTGGCCGATCATGTCTTGCCGTTTGTCGCAGCGTTGCACGCTAGGCGTGGTGCTGATTCTGACTCTGGGGCTGGCTATCCCGGCGGCGCATGCCAGACGCTTTGGCGGTGGCCGCAGTTTCGGCAGCCACATCGAAGCTCCGCACCGCAGCCTGCCGCACACGGAAGCTGCGCCGCATGAAGCGGCTGGCAGCGGTGCCGGCATTCGCCCGCGCATTCATGTCGATGCCGGTGCTGTCACCACGGATGACGATACCGGGCAGCAGCCTCAGCCCGGCGCAAGAGTGGCAGCGCCATCGCGCGGCTCGTCGATGATGTGGGGCTGGTGGCTCGGGCTGGCAGTGCCGGCCACGCTGCTGGCAGCACGCTACCGCAAATACCGGAACCGCGGCGACCGCGAACGGGAATTTGCCCAGGCGATGCTGGCCGAGCATGCCGCACGCCAGCTGCGCACGCTGCCCGCAGTCGCTGCAGCCGCCGGGCCGAGTGCAGCGCCGCCAATGCCAGCGCAGGTAGCGACCGGTCTGGCCGATGGCAGCGATGCCGCTGCACTGCTGCGCCAGATGCGTGCGTCGTTTCTGCATCTGCGTACCTTGAATCGGGCATTGAACGGCGAACAGGTGCGCAATTACCTGGCGCCGGAGCTGGCCGGGCGCCTGCTGCCGGGATTGCCGAACAACGCTGAGCAGGTGAAATTCCCGCTGCTTGAATGCGAACTGCTCGACTCGGCGAGCGAAGCTGGCGGCTGTAAGGCCAGGCTGCGCTTCAGTGGCAGCATGCGCGTCACCGCCAGCGCCCCTCCATTCGCATTCGGCGAAATATGGACACTGCGCCGGGCCAATCCGAATGCCTCCTGGCAGGTGGAAGACCTCGCCCGCGACGATCCGCCTGCTTGAGAACGCACCGATGATTGGCCGTCAGGCCGAAACCCCGGCCGGTTCGGTAGATGCCGATGCGGTGGGCGGTGGCAAAGGCGACACCGCACAGGACAGTACGCTGCCGCGACCGGAGGTTGACCTGAATCGAGCCGGGTGAATTAAGCTGCGGCGGCTTGCGGTACGCCAGCCGGTTGTTGCTGCAGGCCGAGCTGCTGGCGCAGAAACGCCACCGCGTCGCGGATGGCGCTGTCGGCTTCCGGCATCAGCCCGCCGAACAGCGGCCAGACGTGCCACATGCCGGCGGCAAGCTGCAGCTGGCTGTCGACACCGGCGTGGCACATGCGGCGGTGCAGTTGTTCTACCTGACCACGCAGGATTTCGTCGCCGCCGAGCTGCAGCAATACCGGCGGAAACTTGTCGAAATTGCCGAACAGTGGCGAGATCAGCGGGTGGCGGCGGTCTTCGTCGCGGGCGTAGTGGCCGGCCAGGCATTCGATCCAGTCGTGGCTGACCATCGGGTCGAGGTCCGCCAGCGCTTGCAGCGCCGTGCCGGATTGGCTCAGATCGACCCATGGCGAGATGCACAGAATTGCGCGCGGCAGTTCGATGCCGAGCTGGCGCAGCAGCATGCAGCTGGCCAGCGCCAGACCGCCACCGGCGGAATCGCCGGCAAGTACGATCTGGCTGGCGGGAATGCCGCGTGCCAGCAGGGCGCGGTAGACACGCAATACATCCTGCAGCGGGGCAGGGAACGGGTGTTCCGGTGCGCGCCGGTAATCCGGCAGCAGCGCACGGCAGCCGAGGCCGCGCGCCAGCCGTGCGGCGATGTTGCGATGGCTGCGCGATGAGCCGATGCAATAGCCGCCGCCATGCAGATACAGCAATACCGGCTGCTTGTCGGTCTGCCCCACCGATACCCATTCGGCCGGAATGCCGTCGATGTCGCAACTTTCGATCTGCGTGCCCCACGGCAGCGGCGTCAGCCGGCCCAGCCGGTCGAGCCAGCGGCGCTGCTGCTGCAACGGCTGCGCTGCGCTCAGGCAACGGCGCAATACCTGGCGGGTGAAGCACTTCTGCAATTGGGCGCGGATGCTGATCATGTATTGGCTCGGCGGCAAAAAACGGGTAAAAAAGTCTGGCCTGAGTGTTGATTCTACTAACAGTTGGATTGTAGGAAGATCGGAAGAGCACACGTCTGGCCTGAGTGTTGATTCTACTAACAGTTGGATTGTAGGA
>CALMFQ010000280.1 GCA_937863215.1 uncultured Pseudomonadota bacterium | reverse complement strand
CGCGGGAAAATGGCATGGGCATGAATTTCGATCCGGAAATCAACGACGACCAGCCGCCACCCGCACCGGAACCGGACAGCCGCCCCAAAGGGCGCCCCAAGCTACAGGTCGTTAAGTAATCCCGCATATCAAAGGCTGTCACTGACAGCCTTTTTCTTTGCCGAACAAGCCCGAACCCGATTAGCAGCCCGAACCCGATTAGCCTTTGATATAACTGCGCTTTGTACATTAGCGCATGCTGCTATACTGAAAACCAATACAACATGAATGCAACGTGGTTGTGGTAGCAGAAATATGGCAAAACAGCGAATCAGCTTAGGCGACATAGAAGTTGGCAAACCTCTGCCATGGGCAGTGTTTGATGGCAGCGGCAAATTGCTGCTGCGCGAGGGTTTCGTCATCGCCACGGAATCACAGCTCGATCGGCTGATCGAACAGGGTATTTTTGCCGACGACGATCCGCGCTCGAAAAAACTCGAGGTCGTACAGGGCGATACCGAACCCCCATCGGCCTTTCGCCTGCATCAGGATGCACGTAACCTGCTGGGCAATGTGGCACAACAATACAAGGCCCCCGACTTCAATGCCAAACAGCGTGCCGGCGATATCTGCAAACTGGTGCGGCAAGCCTGCAATGTCAACAAGGATGTCGCGCTGGCAATGATCCAGCTGCGCCAGGAAGGCAGCTACGCGGTACGCCATCTGGTTGACGCCGCAGTAATCAGCTGTATCGTCGGCAAGGCAATGCAAATGCCGGACGATGAGCTGGACACGCTGATCAAAGCGGCGATGACCATGAATCTGGGAATGATCGAAGCGCAGGACAAGATCAACAGTTTTTCCAACGAGCTGACTCCCGCACTGCAATCGGCAATCCAGAACCATCCGAAAAAGAGCGTCGAGATACTGCGCCAGCTGGGCGTCGACGATCTAGCGTGGCTGGACATGGTGCTGCAGCACCACGAATCGGAAGACGGAACCGGCTATACGCAGGGTCTGAGCGGCGAGCAGATTGCACGCGGCGCCAAGATCATCGCGATGGCGGACAAATACTGTGCGCGCATTTGCAAGCGCGAAAGCCGCCCGACGGCACTGGCCAACGTCGCGTTGCGCGAACTGTTCATGGAGCGCGGGCAAACAGTCGATCCGGTGATAGCCGCCTATTTCGTGCGCGAAGTGGGTATGTACCCACCGGGAACGGTAGTCCGCCTCAACAGCGGCGAAATCGGCATCGTCAGCAAGGGCGCCGATATTGCCTCCACCCCTTGGGTGCATGCCTTGATCGGCGCGCGCGGCGCACCGCTGAGTTTCCCGATCCGGCGCAAGACCAGCGAATCGCTGTATGGAATCCACGACGTTCTCGACCCGCGCAAGCTGGACTTTCCGATCCGCCTGCAAGCTATCTGGGGCAGCGACGCGGCCGGTAGCTGACACCGGTAAAGCCAGCCCCCCCCTGTTTTTGCGAGGCCGCCATGCTGCTCGATCAAACCCGTTCCCTGCTACTGGTGGTGGATATTCAGCAGAAATTGCTGCCGGCAGTATCCGCCCCGGAGCGATTGATCGCCAACAGTACCTGGCTGATTCGTGTTGCCAATACCTGCCAGATTCCACTCGTATTTTCCGAGCAATACCCGCAAGGCCTTGGCCATACCGTCAGCGAGCTGCGCCAGCTGGCTGCCGACGCGCCGGTAGTCGCCAAGCAGGCATTCTCCTGCATCGCCGCCAACTGTCTGCCGGCACCGCTGCTGGCGCCACGGCAGCAGATCGTACTGATCGGCATGGAGACCCATGTGTGTGTACTGCAAACGGCAATTGAGCTGCAACAACAGGGTAAACAGGTATTTGTCGTCGCGGATGCGGTATCATCGCGCTCCGAAGCGGATTGCGAGCTGGCACTGGCGCGCATGCGTGCGCTTGGCATCCACATCATCAGCCGCGAAATGGCGCTGTTTGAATGGAGCCGCCAGGCGGGAACTCCGCTGTTCAAGAACCTGAGTCAGAATTTCCTGCAGAAACAACCATGAATACTTTTGCCGATACCCTGAAAACCCTGCCCCCAGTCAGCCACCTGACTCATCTGGAACTTTATGCTGCCGGCGCATGTGTGGCCCGGATCGAGAACAAGCCCGGCCAGGCCGGCTCGCTGGCGGTCTATGCGCTGCTGGCAGACAAATACGGCAAAATCACGCCGGCCGCGGCGGTAGAAGGAATACAGCTGTATTGTGAACACAGTGCGGATGCCCGCGCCAATCCCGGCAAACATCCGAATATCGATCGCCTGTTGCAGTTGCAACAAGACGGTGGAGAACTGGAAGTCAAACTCTACCCGCAGGCGTAACGGAAAAAAGGGCCACATGTGTGGCCCTGACAGCTTGTTGCATCAATGGATGCATTGCTGACGCGCGCCAAATCGACAGCTGCGCGATCGAGCCACAATACCCAATCAGTCCTGGCGCAAATAACGCGGCGGCAGCAGCAACGCCGGAACCTGTTCGGCACGCCGTGCGCCAAACCGGGCCGGGCGCTCTCCCACCGGCAGCTGGGTGGTGTGGAACAGCGCGGCAGGCGACGGCTTTTCCTTGGCCGGCGGCGTGGTGCCCGGCTCGAACCCCTGCACCAGCGACACCGGCAAGCTCTGCTTCACCAGCTTTTCGATCGCCGCCAGTTGTTTCTGTTCTTCCGGTGCGACCAGCGAGATCGCGATGCCTTTCGAGCCGGCGCGACCGGTACGGCCGATGCGATGGACATAATCCTCCGGCGCATTCGGCAGATCGTAATTGACCACGAATGGCAGCTGATCGATATCCAGACCGCGCGCGGCAACATCGGTCGCCACCAGGATTGCCAGCCGGCCTTCCTTGAATTCGGCCAGCGTCGCCAGCCGCTGCTGCTGTGATTTCTCACCGTGAATCGCGTCGGCGGAAAAACCGTCGCGCACCAGATCGCGCGATAACTTCTCCGCACCGTGGCGGGTATTGCAGAACACGATCACCTGCGGGATCTGGTGCTTGCGCACCAGTTGAGCCAACACCGAGCGCTTGCGCCACAATTCCACCGAATGCACGCGCTGCTCGATCTGCTCGGAAGTCTGATTCTGGCGCGCCACCTCGATCAGCAGCGGCGTCTTGAGAAACTGGTCGGCGAGCTTCTTGATTTCGGGCGAGAACGTTGCCGAAAACAACAGTGTCTGCCGGTTTGCCGGCAGCAGGGCCAGAATGCGGCGGATATCCGGCAGGAAACCCATGTCCAGCATCCGGTCGGCTTCGTCCATCACCAGTACTTCCACCCGCGACAGATTGACCGATTTCTGCTGTACGTGATCGAGCAGGCGACCCGGCGTCGCCACCAGGATTTCCACGCCGGCACGCAACTCGCGCGTTTGCGGCTCGATGTTGACACCGCCGAATACCACCGACGAGCGCAGCGGCAGATGCTTGCCATACAGTTTGACGCTGTCGCCGACCTGATCCGCCAGCTCGCGCGTCGGCGTCAAAATGAGCGCGCGTACCGGATGCATCGCCGGCGAATGGCTGTTGTTTGCCTGTGGCTGCAGACGGCGCAGGATCGGCAGCGTAAAGCCGGCGGTCTTGCCGGTACCGGTCTGCGCTGCGGCGAGAATATCGCGGCCGGACAGCACTGCCGGAATTGCCTGTTGCTGGATCGGGGTCGGCTCGGAATAGCCCTGATCGGCCACCGCGCGCAATATTTCTTCACTCAATCCCAGTTCGGCAAAAGACATGCATGACTCCGGCCGCCCTACTCGGCGGCAATTTCGATACCAATGAAAATGGCGGCGACGGGCAAGATTTCCCCGCACCGGACAGCCGCCACGCAAACCGGGCAAGATTATATCCCAGAACGCCGCCTGCGCTGGCAGTTATGTGTTTGATTGGGCTAAAAAAGCGCTGCCAGCAGGCAATCCGTGCTTGTGCCGGCCGTATCGATCACTCGTCGGCGGCGGACTTGTACTCGCGTTTGCCGTAGCCGGCAATACCCATCATCACGCGTACCAAAGCGTAGCTGAACCAGGCCATGAACTTGGACAGCACGCTGCGTTGGCGCACAGCGGACAGTTGTACGACATGCGATTCGTCGCGCATCGCCCGCTCCAGATCGGCGCGCAGCTCCAGTGCAAAACGGTTGTTGCGCACCATCAGATTGGCTTCGCGCGCCAGCAGCAGGCTGAACGGGTCGATATTCGACGAGCCGACGGTTGCCCATTCGCCATCGATCACCGCCACCTTGGCGTGCATGAAGCTCTTGTTGAATTCGAAAATCTCGATACCGGCTTCGAGAAAGCGAGCGTACAGGGTACGGCTGGCATAATGCAGCAGCCAGTACTCCACCCGCCCCTGCAGCAACAGCACCACGCGCACGCCGCGCGCGGCGGCGGCAATCAGGCGCTGGCGGAACTGCATGCCGGGCAGGAAATAGGCGCAGGCGATGACGATTTCCTCGCGCGCAGCATCGATTGCCGCCAGATATTCCTGCTCGATCGCCTTGCGGTTGCGCACATTGTCGCGCACCACGAATGCCGCAGCCATCGAGCCGTGGGCCGCCACCGTCAGCGGTGCTCGCGGCAGTGCCAGCCAGTGGTAGCGAAACTGGCTCCAGCAAGTCTGCCACCACATGTGCCGCACTGCGGCATACAGCATCCCCAGTACCGGCCCTTCCACCTGTACCGCATAGTCGTAGCGCGGCGGAATATGGTTCGGTGTGTTGTAGTCGTCGATGATGTTGATGCCGCCGACAAAGCCGATACGCGCATCGATCAGCGCCAGCTTGCGGTGCAGGCGCCGCAGCCGGTGCCGATGCAGGCTGTAGCGCGACAGCTCGGGGCGGAAGAACAGCACCCGAACCCCTGTGCCCAGCATGTCCTGCAGCAGATCGGCCGGAAAGCTGCGGGCACCGAAGCCGTCGATCACCAGGTTCACCGATACACCGCGCCGTGCCGCATCCATCAACGCATTGGCAACGTCCAATCCGGTCCGGTCCGGTTCGAAAATATAGGCTTCCAGGTGCACCGAGTGATTGGCGCCGTTGATCGCCGCGAGCAGGGCGGGAAAATAACCGGCGCCGTTGTACAGCAACTGCACGTGATTGCCGGCAAAATACTCGGTCATCATGTCCCTACAAGCGCCGCATGGTGGCGGACAATGGCGCGTGGTCGGAAATCTTCGACCACGGCAGGCCACCGTGCACCTTGGCATGCTCGATACGGAAACCGCGATAGTAGATGCGGTCCAGCGTCAACACCGGCAGTTTGGCGGGAAAACTGCGCGCCGGCATGCCGTTGAACGACTGGAACACCTCACGCAACTGCAAATCCTCGGTCAGCACCCGGTCGGCCTGCTGGCGCCAGTCATTGAAATCGCCGGCGATGATCAGCGGTGCGTCGGCCGGCACCAGTGTCTCGATGCGCTGGCGCAGCACCAGCAACTGCTTCTGCCGATCGCGCCCGAGCAGGTTCAGATGCACGCACATGCAATGCAACGCTTCGGGCCAGCCGGGAATCTGGATTTCGGCATGCAGCAGGCCACGGCTCTCGAAGCGGTTGACGGAAATATCCTGGTTTTCCCAGTTGAGAATCGGAAAGCGCGACAGGATTGCATTGCCGTGATGTCCCTCCTCGTAGACGGCGTTGCTGCCGTACGCCGACCGGTGCGCCAGCGATTCGGCGAGAAACTGATGCTGCGGCATCTGCGGCCAGTGGACGAAACGCCGCGCGTGCCCCTCGTGCGCACCCTGCACTTCCTGCAGGAACAGGATATCGGCGTGCAGCTGCTGCAGGTGCTGGCGCAGCTCGTGCACGGTCACACGCCGGTTGAACTGGGAAAATCCCTTGTGGATGTTGTAGGTAGTGATACGCAACACCGCCATGATCGCTCACCCCACAGCCACAGCCGCACGTTGCGGCAGCATGCGGATAGCCGCGGCATTGCTGGCGGAAAACACCTTGTCCGCCGCCTGCTGCCACGGCAGCCAGACATATGCCAGATGTTCGCGCGGCGCCAGCGTCGGCACATACGCTTCGGGCAGGCACAGGCCGAACACGTGCTCAAGATTGTGGGTGGTGCCGGGTGGATAACGATGACGCCACTTGGCGTAGATTTCGTAGCGATTCTGCAATTGCCAGTCGCCAATGCCGAAGTGCACCGCATCGAAACCGGTTTCTTCGCCAACCTCGCGGATTGCGGTTTGCAACAGCGACTCGTTGCCCTCGCGACTGCCGGTAACCGACTGCCACGAACCGGGAAAATCGGCACGCTCCAGCAGCAGTACCTGCAAATCCGGAGTGTGAATCACGATCAGGGTGGAAACGGGCTGTTTGTAAGTCATGGTCGAATTGAACTGGTTTGCCACGATTATAGCAAGCGCCCCCGTCGCCGCCCTGCCCGGTGCCCGCATCAGGTCAAATTCGCACAATCCCGAGCGGAAAGGCGGCAGCGCTGGCCGGACACGTTATCATGTGTTCATCCGCATCCGACCGATTCATCACCGTGACCCAATTGATCGTCAGCAACAGTCAAGCAGAACTTGCCGCAGCCGCCAGCACACTGGCCACGGAACTGCGGCTGCCATACCAGGCACAGCCCCCCGTTAGCGCCAGCCACGCGCTGGTATTGACCCCGGAGCGGCTGGAGCTGCACACGCTCGGCAAACACGCCCCCGGCCCGGTGTACGTAGACTTCCTGCATGGCGCATCGGCGTGGCGCCGGCTACATGGCGGCGGCAAGGGCCAGTTGCTGGCCAAAGCGCTCGGCATCAAGGGCGAGCAGACACCACGCCTGATCGACACCACCGCCGGGCTTGGCCGCGACAGCTTTGTACTGGCCACGCTCGGCTGTCAGGTGACGCTGCTGGAACGTTCGCCGCTAGCCTTTGCGCTGTTGCGCGACGGGCTAAGGCGTGCCGCGGCAGATGCTGCGGTTGCTCCCATCGTCGCACGCATGCAACTGCTGCACACCGATGCCTGCGACTACCTCGCCACGCTGCCACCGGAGGCATACCCGGACTGCGTACTGGTCGATCCGATGTTTCCCGAACGCGGCAAAGCCGCGCTGGCAAAAAAGGAAATGCAGGCATTCCAGACCTTGATCGGCGACGATCTGGATGCGCCGGCCCTGCTGCAGGCAGCACTGCGAGTGGCGCAGAAACGCGTGGCAGTCAAACGGCCGCGGCTCGGCGCACTGATCGACGGCCCCAGACCGGATCTGCAAATGGCCGGGCAAAGCACCCGCTTCGATATCTATTTCCGGCTTCAGAGCGTGACGGCGGCGCAGTAAGCGACGCCACTCCAGCCAAGCGCAACAACGGCTGCTACGATAAAGCATTGCCAATCCATTGATGCCATGCCCATGTCGCAGCTTCCCGACGAAATGCAGGTAATCCGGGCGCCCGAGCCCGGCGACGCCGACGTCCTGCAGATACACACCCTGCCGCT
>CALMFQ010000279.1 GCA_937863215.1 uncultured Pseudomonadota bacterium | reverse complement strand
GCCTGGCATCAGCCAACAAGACCAAAGCTGTACCGATTATTCGCAGTCTGACTGGCTGGAAAGCAGCAACCAATTATCTGCGCCAAATGCCTTCCAGATTGCCAACCGAAACAGGCACACCTTTCCTGGGCTGGAACCACCACAAGAAAAGCTTCTTCACCCCGGGATGGAGGTACTCGATGGAAGGATGTGCACCTGCTGGAAAATTGCATCCTGGTGTCATGTTGCTGGACTGCTATACGGCTAGCGCGATGCCGCCCAATGAGGTGCTCGAGACGGGCTGGCTGGCGGCCTTACCGGCCGATGTGGCCAGCTTGGTAGCGATCGTGATGGGATCGATTGTGCGTGGCTTCCAGGATCGGCCCTGCAGAGTCGTGGCCGTGCGGAACGATCGGTTGTCGGGCGGCTGGCTGGCACGCGTATTCGCCGGCTTCGGACAGACCCAAGCGTTACCGCGCGTCGAGCGCGACATGGGTGGGTATCTGCGCGGCATGCCAGCCTATGCGCTGGCGGCCGATAAAATGTCGATGACGCTGAAGGCCCCCTATTTTGTCATCACCGAGTATGGCGTACGCATGACTACACCGCTCGACCATCCGGCGTGGAAATGGCTGCCGGATCTCGTATCGGCGTTGACCCGCCTGACAGTCGAGCACATCCTCGGGCTGGCCGAACCCACCAACTACGCGCGGACGCCTCGCGTCACATACGAAGGTGAAGTCAGGGATGAGTTTTCCCGAATGGCCGCGCAGGATCTTGGATTGGCCTGGCCGCAGTTCGTGCCCGAGTATTCTTCGACCGAACAATTTCTCAGCGGCGTCAGCCCCGATACGGTTGGGCGCGTGATGCGCTACCGGTTTGCGTCTCAGCAATTGTTGTTGGACATGCGCCAGCTGCACAAGCAGATCGATCCGATCGATCTGGCTTCCGAGCTTCGCGCTCTCTGTCGATCCTGCGAAGTCAAGTCAGACGAGATTGAGATCGATGCCCATACGGGCTTGCAGATTCTCAACCAGTTCTACGACGTACCGGTAAGTCTGCCTCACTGCTAGCGGCGCCGACGGCGCGAAGCAGGTACCGGTTGAGCGGGTTCCTCTGCCGGCACGCCAGGAAGTGTAGCTACCGGCGTGTCCGGTAACGTACTGGGTGTCGAAATCTCCTGCTTGGACGGAACCAGCACCGGCACAGTATGGGAACCGCCCTTCCATTCTGCAATCAGACTGTAGAACCCAGGAGCAACTTGGTCTTTGACCGTGGTACTGAAAAGTAGCCGGGTAGTCTGGCCGGCCCGCACAGCCGTCACATTGCGGCTGTCGGCGAAATGGTATTTCCGCTGATTATCAGCATCGAAAAGTCCACACGATACGGAAGGTATCGGTACCGAATTCGGTACGACCAGTATTTCCACCTGGAATACCCCAAGCGTGTTGGCCCGGATGAATGATTCCGCTTTGATAGGAGGTAGGGAGATGAAGCCAGGTGTGCTCATGGAGTTGGCGCTGTTCCGATCGTCACAGAGCCGTCCTGGTTGATCGTAAATGGAAGTGGTGGGGTGTATTCGGCTTCTGGAATTTCAACTCCGCGAGAGGCTAGGAACCGTATGGCGGCTGCGTGCTCGGCGAAAAGTTGCGCGCAGCCAGTTCCGAATTCTGCGGCCATTTCAGCCGGTGTGGCGTAACGGTTGTGCCAGAAGCTGTTGAACAAGACACGCAGCTGGGCGCGGAATTGTTCGGCGGCACCGAGACGTATCGTGTCCATCTTGGCCGCCTGGACACGCGCAGCCGGGATTTGGTTGTCTGGATGTGTGATGAGGGCTTGCATGTCAGTACGATAATGGGATTTACCATTCGACGCAATACCGCCTAATCGAGTGTGATCGTACCATCCTGATGAATCGTAAATGCCCGAGGAGGTGTGTATTCGGCTGGATCCATCTCGACACCACTGGTCAGCAAATATTCAACCGTGCGGGCATGTTGGGCAAACCAATTGGCTGCAGCCGTACCGAGCTCGAGCAATTGCTTATCAACAGGCTCACTCCCGAACCAAAACTTCTGGAAGCTATCGCAACACGCGCTACGCATGTCGTTCAACACGCGTTCGGCATTTGTCTGCATGGCCAGCAGATAGGCGCGTGTCGTATTGGGAGCGTCTTGGGCGGTCAGGATGGATTGCATACCCGTAAATCAGTTCTGAGGTGAGTATACTGGCAATGGGAAGAAACTGGCAACACCATTCGAGTGCACGGCCGTCGCCGACCATTTGCATTGCATGGTGGTTGGCGTCAGGCTGGTATCGGCCTGCACCTTCACGAGTACACCCGCGCAGGAGACAGTTGTGGTCCCGGAACCACCACTGACCGACAACGCAGTACCGTTCGGCGTGGTTGAAATTTTGAACATGTCCGGGGAGTCTGTATCGCGTACGTAATATTGTGTCGCCGCGGATATTCCGGTCGGTAGGGCGCCACCAGAATTTGAGAACGTGACCATGTCGCCTCGGCGCAAGCGGTGCTCTGTCGTGAGGTAGATGTAGTTCGACGTGATGGAACTGAACGTGTAGGTCTTCGGAGAATTGATGACCGTGTAGGTCACGGGCGTCAGCGTGCCACCGGTGGCGAGCAATGTCTTGTGAGTGGTATCGACTGTCGAAATCGTAACAGTACTGTCATCACGATTGGCTACCGAGAAAGAGACCGTGCTGTTCTGCACCTGCTCGTTTGATCCGTCCGTGACAAATACGGTAGCGTTCATTTCGACCGACAGGTACTTACCGTAACCACACGAGATGTACGTCAGGTTGGTAGCCGTATTGTCCGTCAGGGTTACGGGCTGCGCCGAATCGTACCGCCGAGTGCTCATGTACCCTTGCGTCGTCGTCGTAGCTCCAGGTAGTGCGGTGGCCAAAATGGTGGAGCCGGGCTTGGCTGAGGAACCCGTCGCTGGACCACCGCCTATGGTGAGGTCTTCGCCGCCAATATCGGCTACGTGTCCGCCACCAGCAGTGAAAGTTTGGTGTATTACACCGCCTGTATTAGCAGGAATTACCTTGGTTGTTGTCCCCTGCCCAAGTGTCATCCAATCATACTGAGTATTGTTGTTGGCTAGCTGGAAATATCGCTGCACACCATTGGAATTGTACACCGCCAGCCCGTACGCGCCTCCGGTACCGGAACCGTAAATTACAAATGGAACGCCTCCGCCAGCCGCAAGTATGCCATAGCCAGCATACAGATTGTATGGGTTCCCACTGGGATCATATAGATACAGGGAGTTGTAAACACCTACGTACTGCTGAAACATCGCTAGTTTGGTAAATCCAGAGTTTGCAGTATTCCAGTATCGAACCAACAACGCCCCATCTGTAGCGCTGGCCTGCGAATTACTGGCCGTGATGGTTGTACCCCCTGATGGGCTGACTTCAAGTCGTGGCAACAGAACGCCCTCATAGGTCGTGACCGTATTGGTCCCGCTGCCGGTGCCCGTGATGTCGATCGCAGGTCCCTCCCATTGCTGGACGAAGTGGTCGCCGGTACCGGTCGTCGTGATATCCACGGCGGCACCTGTCGGAGTAGTCGATACCTTGAAGACATCCGCGGTCAGTCCGGAAGCGATGACCCAGTAGGTCGTGTTCACCGCCAAAGGCGACGGCAATGTACCTGATGTGGTGAATCGAACAGCCGTACCGGCAGTCGTGGGCGTGTTGGTGTAGCCATGCGCCGTCACCGTGATGGTGTTGGCCGCCGTGTCCACATTGCTGGTCGTGAATACCTTCGGGCTGCCACGCAGCGAGCTGCTGACCATGAAGGTATTGGCCGTCTGGTTGGCGCTGATGACGAAGTAGGATGTGGCGGCTGAAATTCCAGTCGGAAGTGCCCCGCCGGAATTGGTAAAACGCACGACAGCTCCGGGAAACAACCCGTGGGAAGTACCCGTAAATTGATCAGTTGATGTCGAAGCCGTTACGGTTACGGGTGTCGGATTCGCAGCCTGCGTGGCGATAATGACCGGGCCGCCTGAGCTGCCGGTAGCGCTCGCATTCGTTCCGTTACCACGTCCGCCGGCCGAGTACAAAGTGCCTCCCTGCCCGGTGGTGACGTCCACGCTTTTGAGCCATTGGGTGGCGTAATTCGCCGGCGTCGCCGTATCACTACCGAGTTGCAGAATATCCTGCGCCTCCGCAGTCAAGCGTCCAAACGTGCTGGCTGCCGGTGCCGTGTAGAGCGTAAACTGCGTGGCGGCTTCGAGCGTACCGCTGCCTACAATCTGGTTGCTCGTAATTCCCGTCAGGGCCGCACCACTACCAGCAGGGGCCAGATAATCCGTACCGGCGACCGCGATGGTCGGGACACCGGTCGAGGTCGTATTCTTCAGCAGCCCGGTAGCCAGTCCAGCCAGCGAAGTGCCGTTCAATTTCGATACCGTAATGGTAGTTCCCGAACTCGACACATCGCCGCTGAGATTTTCCAACAGCGCGACGGTGCCGCTGCGATCCGGGTAGCTGATGGCGCGGTCAGCCGTTGGGGTACCGGCGTCTACCTTGACCGTATGGTCGTTCGCGTAGTATGTGACCTGCTTCGGCGCCAGACCGATGTAGTGCGAGTTGGTAGCTGTTTCGATGATGAGGCCAATGCCAAGCTCCGACGATAGGTCCGACACCTGGATCTGACTGTTTGTCTGTCCATCCATCTGCAGCGTGCCCGTGATAATTTGAGTGCCAGCGAACGTGTTGTTGCCCGTCAGCAAAGGAACTCCCAAATCCGCAGCCGTGACGCTCACATTGCCGGTCAGGGCATGCCCGTTGACGGTAGTCGAGGTCGGCACGTACGCTGTGGTATCGACCGAAATGGTGCCGTTGGAGTTACTTGTCTTCAGGAAGCCATCAGTAGTCAGACTCGAGAAACGCAAATTCTTCCAGTCGAACTTGGTCTGCCCCTGGTAGCGCAAAGTACAGTTCGACGTATCCCACAGAATTGCGTGCGCGCCCGTCTCGTCGTCTAGTAACCGCTGAGCAACATCAACGGACGATACACCAGTACCATCCTGCAACTGCCCCACCTTGAAATTACCCGACGCATCCCGCGCCACAATAGCCGACACCGTATTGGTCGCCGTAGCAGTGGTGGCCTAATTGGCCACCTTGCCTGCCGTCGTCAGCGTATCGAGTTTCGAGTCCGGGATGGAGCCTGCCAGCATCGTATACAGGACCTTGCTGGCACCGATCGTCGTCGTGATGGCACCGGTACCGGACCCCGACACGTCGCCCGACAACGTGATGGTCTGGTCGCCCGTGTTGGTACCGGACGATGTACCGGAGAACGTACCGGATTGGGTAGCCAGCGTACCCAATCCCGAAATCTGCCCCGCTGTAATTCCAGTCAGCCCGGATCCATTTCCGGTCGGAGCCAGATAATCCGTACCGGCTACCGCTGCTGCAAAGCCAGAACCGGTCCCCTTCAGGACGCCCGACAGGGTGGTCGTAATGGCAAGCGTACCGGACGCCGTCAGCGGCGACCCCGTAACGGACAGTCCGGTCGGCACGGTCAGCGTGATGGTCTGGTCACCCGTGTTGGTGCCCGATGACGTACCCGAAAACGTACCGGATTGAGTCGCCAGCGTTCCGAGGCCGGAAATCTGCCCGGCTGTCAGACCCGTCAGGCCGGATCCATTTCCGGTCGGAGCCAGATAATCCGTACCGGCTACCGCTGCCGCGAATCCAGAACCTGTTCCCTTCAGGACTCCCGACAGAGTGGTCGAGATCGTCAGAGTGCCCGAGGATGTCAGTGGGGAGCCTGAGACGGAGAGCCCGGACGGGACGGCCAACCCGATGGACGCTACGCCGCCAGTGGCGTTCAGCACGCCCTGTGCCGTCAGGGTCAGGTTGGTACCCAACGTGATAGCTTTCGTGTCATTTACGGACGTGGGCCAACCAATCAGCTTACCCACCGCAGGAGTGAGCCTACGCGGAACAAGCGGACCACTGCTGGGCTGCTGATCCCAAATGTAGTCTCCAGGCGCACTCAACAGCACGCCGGTCAGTAGCACGAATATTGACAACAGATAACGCATAATCAGACTGGTAGAGACGTAAGGCGCACGGGAACAAATCCGATCGATTGGCCGTTGATGAATATTTCCAGAGATGCCCCATCGTCTGATGGCGTAGCCGTCAGGATGTTCTCCGTAGAAGCCGTGACGGTCGGGCTGGCCGGCACACCACTGTCCGTGATCGTGACGACTTCCGCGGCCTGCAATGCCGTCATGGCGCTCCAATTGCGAAACAGATCGATCGCGTCCTCCTGTATGACCTTCCAGGCCCGGTCGGCCTCTTCCGGGGAGCGGCACGCCAAATCAACCTGATTGGTACGGCGAAATGGCTGCCCGGTCTGGAAAGATTCCTTGAGATCCGTCATCTGTGCCACAGACGCAATGGCAACGAATACATCCCCTTGGTAGCCGCCCGCATCATCACCCTTCTGCATGACGAATATGGACGAGTCCAAGCCAGACGTGGTCGACAGCGCGGTGACCCGCAGGGGCCACACGTGTTGATGTTCGGCTCCAGCCGTATGTGTGAACACATACGATGTCTTGGCTCTCTGCAGGATCAGGCTCATCGAATAATCAAGGTAGAGGCCGTAGGCTTTTCGCGCCGAAGAAAATCGACGACACGACTGCGGGCCACACCGGGTAGCTTATCCATCTTCAGTTCCACCAGCAAGGCGGAGTTGACCAGTCCTCCCAGCGTGAAGAGCGTATCGATCGGATTGACGACCGTTGAATCTCCTTCGTTGGTCAGGCCCAATGCGGCCGCCAGGGTCTTGCCAGTCTGAATCTCGGCGCGCTTCACTGCCGTCCAGTAGCGGGTGCGGGCCTCATCGCTGCCGAGCAACCACATCCGCGCATGCCGCAGCGAGCCAGTGGAACCGCCGGTTGGTATTTCCACGCGCACCGGATAATTCGGCGCAGTCAGTCCCTGCACGCCGCAAAATTCGTCGAGAGACAACCCGGATGACCAATCGATCCCATCCCGGTACCATCTGGCAGAGCCGGGAATAGGGCGCCGTACCTTGATCATCTCTTGACCGATGATGGTTCCATCCGGATACGTGGTGTCGACTTCCAGCGGCGTATGCGCGTATTCTGCCCGGACCAGCCCGGTATCGAAAACGTAGTGGTAACCAGTGTCCGCCTGGCTGATATCCAGCAATTTTGATTCCCGTCTGATGACGTGCAGACCAGCCACGCAGGCTAAAGCCCGCTCAAGTATCTTCTGCCCGAACTGCCCTTTGACCAACCGCCCGATGTCACGGACATCCCGAGTGCCGCCGGCGGAAAACAGATGGTCGAAAAGATGCGGCTCCGACACGGTGGCGGCCCGGCAGATAAAAAAGGCACTGGCGCCGAACAATTCCTCCGGATGCTGCCGGAACAATACGACGCCCCGCCCGACCGCAAAATCTATACCCTCGAGGAGCGTCCGCTGTCCGCTGATGATCGAGCGCGGATGCAAACCTGCCGGCACCGGTACCAGATAACGCGGCGACTCCTGCAGGACTGCCTCGCTAATACGCTCAGGAACGTCCGGCCAACCCCAAAGCAAATACTCTCCCTGCTCGCCCAGCATCAGAGTCGTATTGGGGTCTGGCTCAGTAGCATCGAGACTCAGCCCGGCGACCTGATCTTCAAGGCCAAAGGACGGAATGGAGGAACGCCGAATCAGCGTAAACGGCACCGGAGCATTCGAGTCGCCAGTCCCAAATTTAATCTGGATCCGCTTCTGAATATCCGACCCCAACCGGGTAACCATTGTACGCTCGTACGGTACCCGGACCGCATATGTGTCGGTCGGTTCGGCGGTCGTCAGCAACTCCCCATGTCGCTGGATTGCCCACCAGGGCACGAGCGATGTGGACCAACGCAGCATCGTAGAGGCGACGCGAGCCGAATTCGGCTCCATAACCTGGGAGTGAAAATCCCCCAGGTTGCCAGCGATGAATTCTCGAAAAGACAGCATCATGCGCGGGCGCCAACTTCCGTGAAGGCGATGGTGGTGGGATCAACCCAGAGTCCCGAATTGCGCGGACCAACCGCACACAATTGCTCATCGGCGGTACCGACATTCGCGTCTCGATAGGACGGCGACAACGCTCGAATGTCTCCGATGGTAATCCGGTATGGAACGAACGAATGATCGGCGTCAACGGCTGTCGTCCAATCATCTTCGGGAGATGGGGCCGCATCGATGAGGTAACGGGTCGCAACCGTAAAACCCAGCTCCGCCCTCACCCGAATATCCGTGATCTGCTTGGCCCCGCAGTACTTCATAATCTCCGACACCTCAGCCAGCGAGAAGCCATCCGGGTAGACGATAGAGTTCAGGTAGGCAGCAATATCACGACGGGCTTGCTCGAGCGTCATCAGCACCCCGGCGGCCCTGACGTACTGGATGTCGAATTGGCTGAATACCAAGGGCAGGAACCCGCGGACAACCAGATCACAATTTTCAGCCACGACTTCATCGCCGTCCACGAATCTGGATGCATTGGCGATCAGCGGATCCGTCCAATATTCGACTTGGAAGACC
>CALMFQ010000278.1 GCA_937863215.1 uncultured Pseudomonadota bacterium | reverse complement strand
CGTTTTGAAGTCGTCTTTGGTGAGCATGGGCATTCCGGGCAATAAAAAACCCGCCTGGGCGGGGTGGTATTTACTTGAGAACCGGGACAAACTTAACCGCAGATGCGACCACGAAACTAGCCGTTCCTGTTGTTCCTATAACAACGTTATCCGCCGATGGCGTTCCGCGCCGGAAAACATAGGCGCCCAAATCCTCCCAATCTCCGCCGATACCCTCGCCGCCAGTTCCGTAAATCTGGTTAACGGTGAGTGCTGTTGCGCCAAGCGCATGATTGATTGTCACCGGTACGTTGTTGCTGCGATTCGTTGCCGCTGGCGGGTACTTGAAAAGCACGCGATATAAGCCAGTTTCTTGAATGTTCGGCGCAAACGTCAGTGTTTTGCCTTTTCCGGTGTTCTGATCCTGCAATGCTGACGAGCCTACAAATCCGAAGGTGGATGTGCTTGTCGCCCAGCTTGCGCCCGGGTTTTGCGTTACCGTGCCTTCGTTATAGGTTCCAGACGAGTCCAGCAGGATGCCGTCAAGAATCCCCTGAATATCAATCACACGCTTCATGCGGCTAAAATTGACGTTTGCCGCCGTTACAGCCTGATCAATTAACAGCGATGCGGCTGCGCCTGCGGCATAGCCCAGCGCCATCAACATTGGCTCCAGTCGAGTCGAAAGCCACGCAACGCGGCTCACGCTCGGGCATCCGGGGCACAATAGATTTGTCACCTCAGCAGCCTTCGGCAGCAACACGCGGTACGGCACCGAGTAACCCGTCTGCGCCGTCGTCAGCACTTGGTTGATCGCGCCCTCGCATTTCGCCACGCCGGAATCCAGAACGATCCGCGTCTGATGTGCGTCGAATTGGTAATAGCCGTAGGCGATAGGGTCAGAAACCGCTGTCGCCAGCGTCATGTCTGAGTATTTCAGAACATAATCACCAACCAAGCGCCGACCTTCGCGAACGTAAAGCTCCGGGCTGATATTGTTGTACGCCGTCAGCTCTGTCGAAACTGGCCCATAGTTGGCAATGTCCGTCACCAGCGCCGCCGGAATGCGTGAATCGCCGCTACTGGTAATCCAGTAGATCAGGCCCAACATATATTGCTTCACGTTTTCACGAATAACCGCCCGTCGCGCAGCGGTAGCTGTGATGTATTCGCGGCATTCCGTCTCAAGTGGGTAATTGCTGCTGATCCCTTTGGTGCTGTTCATGTCGTAGACCGTTGTATCAATCGCGTTTTGATACAGCGTGAAAATCTTGGCAAACGTGTTGTATGACGTTGGCGCAGCCTGCATGCAGCGCGCCAGCAGCTCGTATTTCTGCGCGCTGTATTGCGTCATGTCTGGCGCTGGCCATGTGCCACGCTTCGCTGCATCCGTAGTAATGCAGAGACGATAATTAAAACCCATCACGCGGCCATCACCAGCGCCGACCGTGCCGATGGCTGACTCAACGTAGGGCAGCAGGCCTGATCCAGCATTGCCAGCAGTTACATACGGGTCAGGCGTTACGGAACCGGGAAATGCGATAGGGGTAACAATGCCAGCAATCGACTCGCTATAAGCGGCAGTCGATTCGCGGCCAACCTGCATGGTACAACCAGCAGCAGCAGCAAGGTCGCCACAGTACGACGCATCTACAAACGCGGAAGCGGAAACCGACAGCTGGCTGCCATCAGACGACGTAAAGCCAACTGATGTGATCTTTGTTCCTGTTTTGTTGACTACTCGAACGGTTGGCACATTATAAATAACCGAGATATTCCGCTCAGCTGCGACGATTTCGCCAAACGCACGGATAAACCAGCTTGGCATGCCGGCATAGCTCAAGCGATGGAATCGCTGGTGGTTCCTGGCGCCGAAGGTCTCTTTTGCGGCCACCCGCGAGAAATATTCGCGGGGGAAATTGACGATGGCGGACGGCGATGTTTCAACCACCACATCCTGAAAAGTAATGCCCCATCCGACCATGCCGCCGATGCGTTCATTTTCCGAGATGAGCAACACCCGCTTATTCTGGCGAGCGGCGGAAACCGCAGCCGCAACGCCAGCCGGCGTGGCACCATATACAGCGACATCAAACCCCACCGTCGCCACTACAGAGTCGGATGCACTGATATGTGACGCATTCCCTACCGAATCCGTCGCGAGCTGGGCCAACCCAGCGCCCTTCGCAAAATCACTTACCTTGGCATGCGCCTCAT
>CALMFQ010000277.1 GCA_937863215.1 uncultured Pseudomonadota bacterium | reverse complement strand
GTGTGCCCCATCCCCCTCCCTACCTCCCCCTTGAAGGGGGAGGAGCAATCTTTGCAGTTCAAACTTCATTTGGCCGGATAAATAGTTGGCCCGGCAATCCCGACCGGACGACAAACCGGTGCGCTGCACTTTGTAGCGCACCGGCCTGGATTTCCGCACCATCGCCGTGCAAACCACTCATCCTCGCCTGGCAGGTCCCGAGAAAAACAACAACAAACCTTTGTTAAATATAAACATATCACACCTGGCACAGTCAATGCTTATACCCACTCAGCACAATCGGAATCAACCCGATTGCATCGCATCCGATCCAGACGATCGGGTGCACCGAATGAATTCTTAGCCCGGTGAGTGAACATTATGAACAAGAGTTTCTGGAAAGCAGGCCACCCTGCCACGCTGTTCGCAGCGTTCCTGTATTTCGATTTCAGCTTCATGGTCTGGTATATCCTCGGCCCGCTGGCGGTGCAGATTGCCAACGACCTGCACCTGAGCGCGCAACAGCGCGGCCTGATGGTTGCCACACCGATTCTGGCCGGCGCACTGTTGCGTTTCGTCATGGGCATCATGGTTGACCGGCTGTCGCCGAAAACCGCTGGCATCATCGGTCAGCTGATCGTGATCGCCACGCTCAGCGTGGCCTGGCTGGTCGGCATCCATTCGCTGGAACAGGCCCTGTTGCTGGGCGTATTCCTCGGCGTTGCCGGTTCAGCGTTTGCCGTGTCGCTGCCGCTGGCATCGCAGTGGTATCCGCCCGAGCATCAGGGTACCGCGATGGGCATTGCCGGCGCCGGCAACTCCGGCACCGTGTTCGCCGCGCTGCTGGCACCCAGCCTGGCAATCGCGTTCGGCTGGCAGAACGTGTTCGGCTTCGCCATCATCCCGCTGAGCATTGCCTTCATCGTTTTCGCGCTGTTCGCCAAAAACGCACCGCAACGCCCGGCAGCGAAGAAAATGGCCGACTACGCCAAAGTGCTGGGTGATAAGGACGCCTGGTGGTTCATGTTCTTCTACAGCGTGACCTTCGGCGGCTTTGTCGGCCTGGCCGGCGCTCTGCCGGGTTATTTCCACGACCAGTACGGCCTCGACCCGAAAATGGCCGGCTACTACACCGCAGCCTGTGTATTCGCCGGTTCGCTGATGCGTCCGCTGGGTGGCGCGATTGCTGACCGCATCGGCGGCATCCGCACCTTGCTGGTGGTGTATACCATCGCTTCGGTACTGATCGCGATGGTCGGCTTCAACCTGCCGCAGGCCTACGTGGCACTGGCTCTGTTCGTTGGTGCAATGCTGGCACTGGGCAGCGGCAACGGCGCAATGTTCCAGTTGGTACCGCAGCGCTTCCGCAAGGAAATCGGCGTAATGACCGGCCTGATCGGTATGGCCGGCGGTATCGGCGGCTTCCTGCTGGCGGCCGGGCTGGGTCTGGTGAAACAGCAGACCGGTAACTACCAGCTCGGCCTATGGCTGTTCGCCAGCCTTGGCGTGCTGGCCTGGATCGGCCTCGGCGGCGTAAAAACCCGTTGGCGCACCACCTGGGGCAGCGCAGCCGTAACTGCGGCGCGTATCTGATCCCAGCGCGATGCCAAAACAAAGCCCCCATGCGGGGCTTTGTTGCTGTCAGTGTGTCAACTACCGTAACTAAATGAACCTGCACGGATTCAACCATGTCCCTCACGCTGCAGATCGGTCAGACCAGCGCCATCGGCCCGAAAACCCGCAACGAAGACGCGCTCGCCTGCATCACGCCGGAACCGGCACTGCTGGCCAGCAAGGGTTGTCTGTTTGCCCTCGCCGATGGTGTATCCAACTGCGCCAACGGCAAGCTGGCTGCCGAATCGACAGTACGCGCCGTAGCTGCCGACTATTACGCCACGCCGGAAACCTGGGAAATCGCCCAGGCGCTCGACCGGCTGCTGACCGCGCACAATCGCTGGCTGCAGGCGCAGACCGCAGCGCAGCCGTTGCTGAGCACGCTGTCGGTGCTGGTGTTGCGCGGCCGGCGCTTCACTGTGGCGCATGTCGGCGATTGCCGCGTCTACCGGCTGCGCCAGCACCGGCTGACGCAACTCACCGTCGATCACGTCTGGGATCAGCCGCAAATGCGCCATGTACTGAAACGCGCAGTCGGGCTGGATGCGCATCTGATGCTGGACTTTCACGACGGCGAGCTGGACATCGGCGATATCTTCCTGATCTGCTGCGACGGCGTGTGGGAGCCGCTTGGCGACCAGCGGCTGCACGAGTTGCTGGAACTGCACAGCGACCCGCAACGCGCCGCCGAAGCGCTGGCCAAGGCAGCCCACGCCGCCGGAGGGCAGGACAATGCCAGCGCCATTGTGGTGCGTATCGAACAACTGGCGGCGCCGGGACTGGAGGATGAATTCGCGCGGCTGATCGAGCTGCCGCTGCCGCCACGCCTCAAACCGGGGCAGACATTCGAGGACATGACGATCCAGTCGCTGCTGCACGAATCGCGTGCCACCCTGCTGTACCGGGTAATCGACGCACAGCAGCGCGAATGGGTGCTGAAAACACTCAACCCGCTGGTCGGCGACGATGCCCAGGCGCAGCAGGGGCTGCTGATCGAAGAATGGCTGCAGAAGCGCCTGACCGCGCATTATTTCGCCGAAGTCAAAGCCCTGCCGGAACGTCAGTTCCTCTATTACCTGGTGCGCTGGTATCCGGGGCAGACGCTGGCCGATTACCGCAAAGCCGTCGGCACTACCTCGATCAACGACACGGTGAAGTCCGGCATTCGCCTGTGCAAAGGGCTGGGAGCGCTGCATCGCCTCAATATCGTGCATCGCGATATCAAGCCGGACAACATTCACCTCGACAGCGACGACAAGCTGCGCATTCTCGATTTCGGCGTCGCCAGCTGCCCGGGGCTGACGCACGACGACGGCGCAACGGTTCCCGGCACGCCCAGCTTCATGGCACCGGAGCTGTTCAGCGGTTCGCCGGCCGATGTGCGCAGCGACCTGTATGCCGCCGGGGTGACACTGTACTGGCTGCTGACCGGGCATTATCCGTACGGCGAAATCGAGCCGTTCCAGAACCCGAAATTCGGCGACCCGCTGCCGCCCACGCGCTACCGCCCGGATTTACCGATGTGGCTGGAAAGCGTGCTGCTCAAGGCGGTGGCACGCGAGCCGCAGCAGCGCTTCGAAACCGCCGAAGAGATGCTGCTGGCACTGCAACGGGGCGACAGCCGCCCGCTGCAGGTGCGCCGCGCCAGCCCGCTGCTGCAGCGCTCGCCGTTGAGCGTGTGGCGCGCGGTGGCGTTGATCTCGCTGCTGTTCAATCTGCTGCTGTTCTACGCACTGTTATTGCACTGATCCGGCGCCATGAGCGCATCGCCGCACAATCGCGGTGCGCCCCGCACCGCGCCACCAATCAAGCACAACACATTGTTTATATTGAACAATATATTATATATACAACATGGCACGGCAATTGCTTACCACCAATACATCGGCAAATGATGCCTGCTTTTGGTGACGGAGCGAATGATGAAAAAATTGAAACTGGTGATGGTCGGCAACGGGATGGCCGGCGTGCGCACCCTGGAAGAATTGCTGAAACTCAGCCCCGACATGTACGAAATCACGGTGTTCGGCGCCGAGCCGTATGCCAACTACAACCGCATCCTGCTGTCGCCGGTGCTGGCTGGCGAACAGACCATCAAGGAGATCATGCTCAACGATGTTGACTGGTATGCGCAGAACGACATCAAGCTGCATCTGAACAAGAAAGTGGTCAGGATCGACCGCGCCAAGCGCGTGGTATATGCCGAAGACGGCACCACCGCCGAATACGACCGCCTGCTGCTGGCAACCGGCTCCAACCCGTTCATGCTGCCGGTGCCGGGCAAGGAACTGGAAGGCGTGATCAGCTTCCGCGACATCTACGACGTTGACCGGATGGTAGATGCTGCCAACAAATACAAGCACGCGGTAGTCATCGGCGGCGGTCTGCTCGGCCTGGAAGCGGCCAACGGCCTGAAGATCCGCGGAATGGACGTATCGGTGGTGCACATCTCCGAATG
>CALMFQ010000276.1 GCA_937863215.1 uncultured Pseudomonadota bacterium | reverse complement strand
ACAGGAATGCATGATTTTGCTGCCAATTTGGCGGCGATGACCATATTGGCAGTAGTCCGCGGCGATTGGCCCGCTTATTGCTTTGTAGAGGGCAAACGAAACCAGGTGCCCTATGCCTTACAGCGCGTATTCCGGACTCGAACTGCTCGATTCTGCCGTGGTGGTGCTCGACCACGAGTTGCGGATTGTCTATCTCAATCCTGCGGCCGAGAGCCTGTTCGAGCTGGCTATCCGCAGCACGCTCGGGCAGACGCTGGAGCAGGCATTCCCCAGCGGTGGCAAGGCGTTGATGCGCTCCGCCAGCCGCGCCCATCGCAACAACACCAGTTTCACCGAGCACGATCTGAAGCTGCTCACCCCCAGCTACAACGAACTGCACCTGATCTGTAACGCAACACCGCTCGAAACGCCCAACGCCGCCTTGCTGATTGAATTCCGGCCGATCGACCAGCAGATCCGCATCGCCAACGAAGAGCGAATCCTGGTGCAGCAGCAGGCCAACCGCGAGCTGATCCGCAATCTGGCACACGAAATCAAGAACCCGCTCGGCGGTATCCGCGGTGCGGCGCAATTGCTGGAGCGCGAGCTGGTGCGGCGCGAGCTGACCGAATACACCCAGGTGATCATTCAGGAGGCCGAGCGTCTGCAGTCGCTGATCGACCGGCTGCTGACGCCGCATCGCATTCCGCAGGTGTCCGAGGTCAATATCCACGAAGTGCTGGAGCGGGTGCGCAGTGTATTGCTGGCGGAAACGCCGGACGGGCTGAAAATCCGCCGCGATTACGATACCAGCCTGCCATTTCTGACCGGTGACAAGGAGCAGCTGATTCAGGTGACGCTGAATATTGCCCGCAATGCGGTGCAGGCGATGCACGGCAAGGGCGAGATCATCCTGCGCACCCGCATTGCGCGGCAGGTGACGCTGGCGCGCAAACGCCACCGGCTGGCATTGCTGTTGCAGATTGTCGATAACGGCCCCGGCATTGCCGACGACATCCGCGACAACATTTTCTACCCGCTGGTGTCGGGCCGGCCGGACGGCACCGGTCTCGGGCTGACACTGGCGCAGAGCTTCATTCACCAACATCACGGCACGATTGATTTTGACAGCCGCCCCGGCTGCACCAGTTTCAATATCCTGTTGCCATTGAAACAAGAGAGCTGAGGACTGCATGAAACCTGTCTGGATCATTGACGACGACCGCTCCATCCGCTGGGTATTCGAAAAAGCCCTGGCGCGCGAAAACATCGAATTCAAGACTTTCTCCAGCGCCGGTGAGGCTCTGGCGGCAATGGACAGCAGCCTGCCGCAGGTGGTGGTCAGCGACATCCGCATGCCGGGCGAATCCGGGCTGGTGTTTCTGCAGAAGGTCAAGGAACGCTACCCGGCGCTGCCGGTGATCATCATGACTGCGCATTCGGATCTGGAAAGCGCGGTAGCGGCATTCCAGGGCGGTGCGTTCGAATATCTGCCCAAGCCGTTCGACGTCGATCACGCGATCGAGCTGGTACGGCGGGCGATGGAAGAAAGCCTGCGCCAGGCGCCGGCCGAAGAAGAGCTGGAAGCCGTACCGGAAATCCTCGGCCAGGCACCGGCGATGCAGGAAGTGTTCCGTGCCATCGGCCGCCTCAGCCAGTCGTCGGCAACGGTGATGATTACCGGCGAATCCGGCTCGGGCAAGGAACTGGTGGCGCGCGCCCTGCATCGCCACAGCCCGCGTGCCAGCAAGCCGTTCATCGCCATCAACACCGCCGCGATCCCCAAGGATTTGCTCGAATCCGAGCTGTTCGGCCACGAGCGCGGTGCGTTCACCGGTGCGCAAACCCAGCGCCGTGGGCGTTTCGAACAAGCCGAAGGCGGCACGCTGTTTCTCGATGAAATCGGCGACATGCCGTCCGATCTGCAAACGCGGCTGTTGCGCGTGTTATCGGATGGCTTCTACTACCGCGTCGGCGGCCACACGCCGATCAAGGCCAATGTGCGCGTGATTGCTGCTACCCACCAGAATCTGGAAACGCGGGTCAAAGACGGTTTATTTCGCGAGGATTTGTTCCACCGCCTCAACGTGATCCGCCTGCGCCTGCCGCCGTTGCGCGAGCGCAAGCAGGATATTCCGCTGCTGGCGCGGCATTTTCTGCAAAAAAGTGCCAAAGACCTGGGAGTTGAGCCAAAGCGCCTGTCCGATACGGCGATGAAATATCTGGCCAACAGCGATTTTCCCGGCAACGTGCGCCAGCTGGAAAACGTCTGCCACTGGCTGACGGTAATGGCGCCGGGGCAGAATGTGGAAGTTGCCGATCTGCCGCCGGAATTGCGTGCCGAAGCCGGTGAAGCTGCGGTAGCCGGCGATTGGGTCACGGCGCTGGAAAACGAAGTCGAGCGCCAGCTGGCGCGCGGCGATGTCGGCATTATCGACGAACTGACCAACCAGTTTGAACGGGCCTTGATCCAGAAAGCGCTGGCGCACACCGGCGGTCGGCGTATCGAGGCCGCCACTTTGCTCGGCTGGGGGCGCAACACGCTGACGCGCAAGATTCAGGAGCTGGGGATGGAAAGCCCTGGCCACATCGGCTGAAAGCCAATACCAGAGCGGCCTGCAGCCTGGCCTGCAGGCCGCTCCCCTATTGGTTCGCAGCCTGCCTGCCAAATTGCCGGCGGAATCAGCAATCCGCTGCTTCTCTCTGCGCCGCGTGGAGATGGACGCTTGTTCATCGTCGGGCAGCAGTGATTGCTACATCCGCGTTCAGGGTAGCGGATAGTGGTAAACGTAGAATTGCTGGTCGCGCTGCCAGCCGGCCGACTGGTATAGCGCCTGAGCGGTGACATTATCGATGGCGGTGGACAGCGTCAGGCGCACCGCGCCGAGCGCTCGCCCGTGATCTGCGGCAGCCCGCAGCAGGCTTGCACCGACGTGCTGGCGCCGCTGGCCGGCGGCGACGAACAGGTCGTTGACGATGAAGGTACGCGCCAGCGCCACCGACGAAAACGCCGGATAAAGCTGTGCAAATCCCGCCGGCTCGCCATCGACAAGCGCCAGCAGCAAAACCGATTCGCCGTGATCGAAGCGTGCGCGCAGGAACTCCCGCGCCGCCGGCAAATCACCGGCACGGCCATAAAACTGCCGATAGGCGTCGAACAACGGTGCGATGACATCGAGATCGGCCAGTACGGCCTGACGAACAGCGATTGCAGACATGGATGGGGTGCCGGAGGTGATATGTTATAAGCATATCACGTCATCGGTGGCCATGTGATCCTGACTCGGCAGCAGGGCAACAGGGACGCGGCTTGCGGATATGTCCGCAAGCCGCGTTGATATTGGCTTGGCAGCCGATTATTGGGAGATCAGAATGTCAGGTTGAGGTTCATCACCAGACCCTCGCGGGTATCGTTGAGGTTTTGTGCGCTGCCACTGGTCAGTGTGGCCATGTGTTTGGATTCGGTGCGGACAATCTGGGCTCGGTAGCCGCCGGAGAGCGTGGCGCGTTTGATGAAGGCAGCCGGCTCACTTAGCAATGGATAGGCAAGCCCGACTTCGGTCATGTAGTAATGCGAATTTGCCTTGATTGTGTCGACGCCAATCACCTTGGTCGTAACGTTTGCAGGACTGTAGGCAAACTGGGCATAGCCGCCCAGTCTGTCGAGCAGCGGTGTATTGAATGACGCACCAAACAGGAAGCCGTGCACGTCATTTTCGATGATGCGCTGCTTGCTGGTGCCGGGTACTGCCAGTGCCATGTCGCGGGTTTCGGTGCCAAGCTTGTAGCCGAGGCTGGCAATGAAATTGGGCGATACCAAGTAGCCGAAATTGATATCCCATTCCTTGCGGCTGAAGGTATCGGTACGCCCAACTACCATTGGCGTGGTTTGGGTTGGCGTATTGACTATGCCCAGTACTGAAAAGTCACGGTCGACGTCGGTGCGGCTGGCAGACACGATAAATCGGTCGAAACGGATTGCCAGCGAGGGAACCACATCCAGTTTGGCTTTCTCACCGGATGCCTGGAATACATCGATTTCTCCGCCTGTGGCGCCGTTGCTGCCCACTAG
>CALMFQ010000275.1 GCA_937863215.1 uncultured Pseudomonadota bacterium | reverse complement strand
TCAACAGCCGCAGCTGCCGTTCGGCATCGAAGACAAAGCGCCGCTGATCGCGCGGCATGACTTGGTCGATGGCAATCTGCCCATCGCGAATACACCAGATGATTTCGGCCACGGCATAGCCTTTGAGCAAGGCATCCAGCAGATCCAGGCACACATGATCAAAGTTGATCGCTTTGAGCTGGGCCTCGACCAGATCGCGCGCCTTGCGGTCGGCGCGGCTGTCGCTGGCCGCTTCAATCAGCAGCGGCCGCGCAATCACAGCCAGTTTGCGTTTCTGCAACACGGACCAGGCATGGCAATCACGTTCGATTTCGTCGTAGATGCGCAAGCCCTTGCCGCCACCACGGCTGGCCAGGGTATCGTCATCCGGCCGCAACAGGCCGTTGTAGATGAGATTGAACGGATCACCAGCGGCCGTGGCAATTTCGGTTTGCAACAGAGGATTCAGCGAATCGGGCATAAAACGGCCTTCCAGCGAAAAGCGCCACCCAGACGGGGAAAGATGCCACCTGCAGCATTGCAGGCGCATGGCGCGATTTATAAACGTATTGGCGGGGCTATCCCATGTAGTCAGCCATCTGGCTGTTCATCCGGACATTGCCCAGCGCCATGAATTCGATCGGCGCCACATCGCGCCGGCTGGCGGCATAAGCCAGGCAACCGGCAACAGCCGCGTCGCCATGTCGCTTGCCGCCGTCGTCGCCAGTGGTACGGCGATCAGGAATGCGTGCCACGCCCTTGACTACCTCGATAGCGCGCAGATCGGCGAGGATGTCGGCGTCACGCGGCAGATCGTCAATCGTGCCGTCTTCGAACGCAGCCTTGAACGGCGGCATGTTGTCGCGGTACCAGCCCTCGGTCAGCATCACCTGCTCGATGCGGGTGCTGCCGTAGCGCTGCATCGCCACCTCGGCCAGATACTGGCCGTTGCCACGCGCATCCATGGCACCGGCCATGAAGCGCGGCAGGCGATCGACGATGTAGAACAGGATCTGCTCTTGCTGGCGGAATGGCACATTGCGCAGCTCGACCAGAAACGGCACGCGCCGCACCAAGTCTTGCCCTTCCAGCAACGGCCACAACACCGACAAGTCGCCACTGCGGCCGAAGTCCATGCCGTAATAGCTGCGGCAGCTCGGGTCGAGTTTGGCCAGCAAGGGTTTGAGTTCACGTTCGCACCAGTCGCGGGTTTCCGCCTCGCGGATGTGATCCGGCAGGGTTTCAAAGCCTTTTGCACAGCTGAAGCGCAGTACCGGCGTGGCCGGGGTCATGCGCGATTCGATCAGGGCGCGCGACAGGTAGGCGCCGCTGCCGTTGCTCGGTATGCAGTCCAGTTCTTCCTCGGCGCCGGCGCCGTAGAAGTCGTACACGCCCTGCATCCAGGCCGCTTCGTCTTCCGCCGTCCACGGCTTGCCCAGGCGCAGACAGACGCGGCGATACAAGCCTTCCGCCACCGCCTCCTTGAAGGTAATGCGCTGTACCGTGCCCTTGCGTTTGCCGGCGCGGATATCGTTGATCAATTCGTTGAACGGGTTTTCGTCACCATTGTGGGTGCTGATGACGCGCACCTTGCCGCCCCAGATCAGCATCGCCAGCGCGGCTTTCAGCAGCTCGTACAGCTGCTCGTGGAACGCCGCCTCATCGATGACGATCACGCCCTGGCGACCGCGCAGATTGGATGGCCGGCTGGTCAGCGCCACGATGCGGAAGCCTGATTCGGGAAAGCGGATGGTAAAGGTCTTGATGTGCTTGTCGGCTTCGTCGTCTTCCCAGAAGCCTTCTTCGATTTCGCCCGCAGCCCGGTTGAATGCCCGCGCCCACATCGCGCAGGCCTGGATGTACTCGACGGTCATGTCCTGGTTGTAAGCGATGTAGTAGACGTTCTGGCCGCGGGCGGTGCGATCGGCGGCAGCGGTCAACACGTCGTCGGCCGCCTCGCCCCAGGTAAGGCCGGTACGCCGGCTCTTTTCGATCACCTTCAGCGGGCTGTCGTCTTCGATCCAGCGCTGCTGGTATGGCAGCAGTACAGCAGGCACATCGAATGCCTGTTGAACGGCTTGGGTGACTGGGGTGAGTCGCATGTCAGGCGGCCGAGGTTATTGACGTACTTCTTTGATCGCCAGCTGCAGGCCGGAATGCACCCACACCTCGGCGCTTTCACCGCCTTTCAGCTCACGGTCGAGCTGACCAGCCGCTGGTTCTCCATTCGGCGTCATGTGTTGTACGACAATGACCGCGCCTTCACGCTGGTCGCTGTTGGTTACGGTTACCTTAATAGTCATCATTCACTCCTGTAGTGGCCTTGCATGAATGGGGCAAGACCAAACCCAAACCACGGTTAAGTGGCGACACCCAAAATCTCGCGCCGAATCGCCGCCACCGAATCCGCCGACAAGCCGCCTTTCTTGACGATGGTCTCGACGGCCGCTGCAGCGGCTTCGGCTCGGGCCTGCACCTCCAGCCGGAATTTCTTCTGGTTCACGCTGGCGCGCGCCAGGGTGGCGATGTTCTTGGCGGCGCTGGACAGCAGCCCGATGCGTTCGGCCGGGTCCATGTCTTCGTCGCTGGCTTCCTGCAGGTTGACGATGCTGTCGAACAGTTCGGTTTGCACCAGGGCGATCACCGCTTCGGAACGGGCGTCCTGATCGTCGGACGCGCCCTCGGTCAGCATGCGGGCGGCTTCGGTGCTGGCGCGGATGGCGGCAAAGCGCCGCTCCATCTTCTGCCCATAACGGTGGATGGCCGATTTGCTGATCTGGAAGCCCTTTTCGCGCAGCATGGCTTCCAGCGCCTCATAGCCGCTGAAGTTGCTGTCGGTCAGTGCCCGTTCCAGCCAGTGGCGCACGTCGTCTGGCAACTGCAGGATCG
>CALMFQ010000274.1 GCA_937863215.1 uncultured Pseudomonadota bacterium | reverse complement strand
CATGTCATCGGCGGCGTGCTGCTGTTCACGCCGGTGGCGCTGGCGTTGTATCTGACCATGATGATGAGCGCCAACCAGCTCGGCTGGATTCCCGAGCCACCGCCGGAAGCCGGCAAGCCGGCGGCGACCCAGCCTTCCAGACCGCCGAATCAGTCCACCCAGGTCGGGAAGTAGCCCAGCTTGGCGTGAACTTCGGTGTCGTGCGCCGGCACGATGCCGAGCCCGCTTACCTGTTGCTGCGCCTGACGGATCAGCTCGATGGTCGATAGTACGCCGGATGCGTCGTTATCGGCGATGGCGCGTGCCGGCCATGCCTTGCGCGTATGTTGCTCCAGTTCCTTGACGCGCCACACCGCATCGCCGACGAACAGAAAATGCTTCTGCGGCGACAGATTGACGAACATGCCCACCGAGCCCGGCGTGTGTCCGGGCAACGCAACCATCACCACCGAATCATCGCCATACACATCGTAGCTGCGGGCAAAACCCCGATACGGCCGCTCTTGCAGCGGCAGTGCGCGCCAGTGCAGATTCGGCGCCAGCACCTGCGACGGCAGCACGCGCGGCGGTGTGTCGGTACGCATGTACACCTGTTCGGCCGCCGGGGTGATGACATCGGCGTCGGGGAAATCCACCGCGCCGCCCAGATGATCCCAGTGCGTGTGCGACAGAAAAATGCGCTTGATACCGATGCCGGCGGCGTCGAGCTGGTCGCGCGCCGGCTGCAGTTGCCCGAATTCCATCAGCGGCCGGATCCAGTACGGCATGTCCTTGCCGAACTGCACCTTGGCCTGACGCCCGAGGCCGGTATCGAACAGGAAGTACTCGCTGCCGTGCTGCACCAGCACCGCAATGTGATTGCTCGACGAACGTTGCAGCCAGCTGGCGCCGGCGGTGACCAGCGCATCCGGCACCGCCGGCGTCACCGCCGTGCGCAACAATGAAAAGCGTAGCGGCGGTGCATCGGCCAGCACCGGGTTGGCACATAACGCCAGACCGCAGCTGAGTGCGGCAAGGGGCAAACGCATGGGTTTCTCCAATGGGGTGGTAATTTGTCAGCCGGCTGTTTCAGCGCGGCGGCTGTTCTTCGAAGCTGTATCCCTGTCCAGCCAGCGCCTGTTTCAGCCATTCCATTGCCGCACGGGCGTCGGCTTCGATGCCGGTGAGACCGAACTCGATATGGCGCGGCGTGGTGTCGTTGCCAAAGCTCGGCAGGCTGGAAAAGCGCAGTTGCGGAAACCGATCGACCAGTGCTTCCATGGTCTGAATCAGATTGCCTTCGCGCGCTTCCGGCACGTACAGGCGCAGCTCGATTTTCGGTGTGGCATTGTGCAGCTGTGGGTAAAGCGTATCCAGCACCCAGTCGAGCATCGGCCACGCCATGTCGGGAAAGCCGGGCAAGAAGTGATGACGGCTGATACTGAAGCCCGGAATGCGGTTGACCGGATTCGGGATCAGCCCACAGCCGGCTGGCAGGTCGGCCATGCGCACCCGGTTCGGGTAGGCTTCGGCGCCGAATTGCGCTTCGATCAACGCCAGCGCTTCCGGGTGCGGCTCGTAGGCTCGGCCGGCGGCCTGCGCCGCTATCCAGCGCGTGTGGTCGTCGGGCGTGGCGCCGATGCCACCGAAACTGAACACGATATCGTCGCTGGCCAGCGTGCGCTGCAGCGTGGTCAGGATTTTCGCCGGCACGTCGCCCAGATATTCCGCCCAGCCCAGCTCCAGTCCGCGTGCACGCAACGCCCCGATCACGTGCTGCAGATGCTTGTCCTGGCGTTTGCCGGAAAGGATTTCGTCGCCGATGATGATTGCACCAAAAGTCATGCTGGGCTCCTGTAGCGGAAAATGGCTATTGTGTCATGCCGCCGGCCGTGTGGCTCCGGCTCCGTAGACTCCGCATCGGTCTATTCGAAAAAATCGTACTGTTTGCACGGAATATTACCGTTATACGGATGTAGGCGATTGCGTACACTGGCGCCTGAACGGCCCGGAGCGGGCCATATGCAACGGGAGGTGGCAATGGGTGCAAGTATCGGCAATATCTGGATGTGGGGCGGGTTCGTCGTCTTCGTGCTGACAATGCTGGCGGTCGATATGTTCGCGCTCGGTGGGCGCGGGGCGCACAAGGTTACGGTGAAAGAGGCGCTTGGCTGGTCGCTGCTGTGGGTCAGTCTGGCGCTGCTGTTCAATGCCGGGCTGTGGTGGTATCTGGATGTCAATGTGGGGCGCGAAGTCGCCAACACCAAGGCGCTGGAATTCCTGTCCGGCTATCTGATCGAGAAATCGCTGTCGGTCGATAATATTTTCGTGTTCCTGATGATTTTCGGCTACTTCGCGGTGCCGGCGGAATATCAGCGCCGCGTGCTGCTGTATGGCGTGATCGGCGCCTTGCTGCTGCGGGCAGTGATGATCGTGCTCGGCGTGTGGCTGGTGACGCAGTTCAGCTGGGTGCTGTACCTGTTCGGCCTGTTCCTGCTGGCGACCGGGGTGAAAATGCTGATTTTCGCCGAGCATGAACCGGATCTGGCGCAGAACCCGATCCTGCGCTGGCTGCGCGGCCATCTGCGGATTACCCCGGATTATCAAGGCGAGCGTTTTTTCTGCCGGCGCAATGGGGTGCTGTTCGTTACGCCGCTGTTTCTGGTGCTGGTGTTGATCGAGACCAGCGATCTGGTGTTTGCGGTAGACAGTATTCCTGCCATTTTCGCCATCAGCACCGATCCGTTCATCGTTTTCAGCTCCAACATCTTCGCCATCATGGGGCTGCGCGCACTGTATTTCCTGCTCGCCGACATGGCTGACCGCTTCCATCTGCTCAAGTACGGTCTGGCGCTGGTGCTGATCTTTGTCGGCGGCAAGATGCTGGCGGCGTACTGGTTCCATGTGCCGGTGCAGTATTCGCTGGCAGTGGTGGGCGCGATCATCGCCGGGTCGATGCTGCTCAGTCTGGCCTGTTCGAAACCGCGCGACGCGGCGGCCTGAGCGTCGTTACGGCAAAAAAGCGCTCGCAGCGCCTTTTTTGCTGCCCGTTTCCGGTCGGCCCGGCTCCGGGGCGGGTACGGGCGAAACTTCGCTCATGCCTTGCCGCTGAGCTTGTACCAGGCCAATCCAAGCCATTCGTGCAGCGCATAATGGCTGCGCAGCAGGCCGGTGGCGGATGGCAGCAGATCGAACAGGCCCGGCGGCGAATCGATCAGGTTCATGGTCGGTGCGGGGATGGCTTCGAAGCCGGCATTGCGGAAGCTGGCGACGGCGCGTTGCATGTGCCAGGCATGCGTCACTAGCAGAATGCGGCGTTTGCCGGCCGGCAGCAGGATTGCCGCGCTCAGGCGGGCGTTGTCGGCGGTGGTGTTGGATGCGCTTTCCTGCCAGGTGGTGGGCACGCCGAAATCCTCGCGCAGGATAGCCGCCATCATGATGGCCTCGGGCGTACCTTGTTCCGGCCGGCCGCCGCTGGTCAGCAGCGGCAGACGGCTGATGCGCTGCAGCCGGGCGGCGTAGCGCAGGCGTTCGAGCGTGAAGTATTTGACCGTTTCGCCACCGTATTCCGGCGCGCCTTTGTAGGCGCCGCCGCCGAGCACAACGATGGCATCCGCAGTGGGGGCCTGGCCCGGCGGCAGCGGCGGGTAATGTTCCAGCGTGCGCAGCAGGCCATTGCCGACCAGCGGCAGCGACAGTAGCAGCAATAACAGCAGGCTTGTGGCGATCATGCGGTTTCCCCATTCGGGCGAACGGCGCCGCAGCAGCCAGCCGCAGCCGGCCAGCAGCATCAGGTTGAGTGGCGGCAGGAACAGCGCGCCGGTCAGTGCTGCCAGCACCCAGCCCATCATTCGCCCAGATAGGCTTTGCGTACGCTGTCGCTGTTGAGCAGATCGGCGGCGTTGTCGCTGAGGCTGATCCTGCCGCTTTCCATCACGTAGCCGCGCTGGCTGATCTGCAACGCGGCGCGGGCATTCTGCTCGACCAGCAGGATGGTCACGCCCTCACTGGCAACCTGTTTGATGGTGTCAAAGATTTTCTGCACGATGATCGGCGCCAGCCCCATCGATGGCTCGTCCAGCAGCAGCAATTTCGGCCGGCCCATCAGTGCGCGGGCAATCGCCACCATCTGCTGCTCGCCGCCGGACAGGGTGCCGGCCAGCTGGGTGTGGCGTTCCTTGAGGCGGGCAAACAGGCTGAACATCTTGTCCAGGTCGGTGGCGATGCCGGCCTTGTCGTTGCGATGATAGGCGCCCATCTGCAGGTTTTCGGTCACGCTCAGGCGCGGAAAAATGCCACGGCCTTCCGGCACCAGTGCCAGCCCTTTGCCGATCAGCTGATGGCTGGCCATGCGTTGCAAATCCAGTCCGGCGTAGTTGAGCTGGCCGCCGCTTGGCTTGAGCAAGCCGGCGATGGTTTTCAGCGTGGTGGTCTTGCCGGCGCCATTGGCGCCGATCAGTGCCACGGTTTCGCCCATATCGATGCGCAGGTCGATGCCCTTGACCGCCTGAATGCCGCCATAGGCGACTTGCAGATTGGAGATTTCCAGCAGACTCATGCGGCGGGCACTCCCAGATAAGCCTCGATCACTTGCGGATTGCTTTTCACATCGGCCGGCATGCCTTCGGCGATTTTCTTGCCGTAATCCAGCACCGCGATGCGGTCGCACAGCCCCATCACCAGCTTCACATCGTGTTCGATCAGCAGGATGGTGGTGCCATCGCGGCGGATTTTTTCCATCAGCGCGCGCAGGCAATCGGTTTCGGTCGGATTCATGCCGGCGGCCGGTTCGTCCAGCGCCAGCAGCTTCGGATCGGTGGCCAGTGCGCGGGCGATCTCCAGCCGGCGCTGGTCGCCGTACGACAGGTTGCGTGCCAGCGCGTTGGCATGGCCGGCAATGCCGACATAATCGAGCAATTGCAGGCCGCGTTCGCGGATCGCCGCTTCTTCGCGCCGGGTGGCCGGATCGCGCAGCACCGCGCCCAATACGCCGGCCTTGCTGCGGCTGTGGCGGCCGACCATGACATTCTCCAGCGCGCTCATATTGGCGAACAGGCGGATGTTCTGGAAGGTGCGGGCAATGCCGGCACCCACCACCACATGCGGTTTGGCGCGGAACAGGTTGTGGCTGTCGAAGTGGAACCGGCCTTCATCCGGCTGATACAGCCCGGTCAGCACGTTGAACAGCGTGGTCTTGCCGGCGCCGTTCGGGCCGATCAGGCCGTAGATTTCGCCGCGCTGGATCTGCAGGCTGACATCGTTCAGCGCCTGCAGGCCGCCAAAACGTTTGTGAATGTGATCGATTTGCAATAAAGCGTTCATGCCGCATCCTCCGCCGCATGCATTTCCTGCTTGCGCCGCGACGATGGCCACAGGCCCTCCGGCCGCAGCAGCATCACCAGGATCAGCGCCAGGCCGAACAGCAGCATGCGCAGCGTTTCCGGATCGACCAGCTGCTTGCCCCACAGCTGATTCTGCAGCGGAACCACCGCATCGCGCAGCAGTTCCGGCGTCAGGGTCAGCAGCACCACGCCGAGGATGATGCCGGGAATGTGGCCCATGCCGCCCAGCACCACCATGCACAGCATCATCACCGATTCCATCAGGATGAAGCTTTCCGGGCTGACGAAGCCCTGGAAGCCGGCAAACAGGCCGCCGGCAACGCCGCCGAAGCTGGCGCCCATGGCGAATGCCAGCAGTTTGATATTGCGTGTGTTGATGCCCATCGC
>CALMFQ010000273.1 GCA_937863215.1 uncultured Pseudomonadota bacterium | reverse complement strand
TCGCCTGCCACGGCGGTGGCGATCGCGGCGGCGTCGCCGGCATTCCAGCGTGCCAGTATCTCGAAACTGAGCCAGTCGAGCTGAAAGAACTGGTTGCGCGCCGGATCGTGCAGAACATAGCTCGGCTGCCCGCCGGCCAGCGTTGCGCCCGGAAACAGGTGCAAATCTTCCCGCAACGGCGGCAAAGGCAGTTTCATAGGCCCAGCGTCTGGCGCACAATGGCCCACGGGCGGCGCAGCATCCAGTAAACCAGCGGCACGCGCTGGCCGTAGATGCGCGCGGTGCCTTTCTGGCCGATGCGCGGCAAGGCATCGCCCTGCAAGGTGGCACGAATCCGGTAGGCAAAGCTGTTGTCGGGGCGCGGCTTGGCTTCATAGCCCATGTAACGCAGACGGGCATCGAGCGAATTCAGCGGCTGGGCCGCCAGATAGACGCGCAGCTGTGTGCCGCTGTCGAACGGGATGGCGTCGCCGACCGGCAGCCACGCTTCGACTTCCTGCTGTTTCGGGTTGGCGATGCGCAGAATGCGTTCGCCGGTCTGCACCGGGCGCCCGAGCCATTCGCTCGGGTCGTCGACAATCACCACGCCGGCGCTGGCGGCGTGGACTTGCGCGCGTTTCAGCTGCCCTTGCAGATAATCGACCTCGGCGCGCTTTTCTTCGATCTTGCCAAGCAACACGGCCAGCTGGCTCTTGTATTTGCTGTCGTAAATCGCTTGCGACGCATATTGCCGGTATTCCGCGCTGGCGGTTTCCAGCGTCTGCTGCGCCACCTCGAGCCGGGCCGCCAGCGCGGCGGAGTCGAAATCGAACAACAGCTGACCAGCCTGCACCTGCTGGTTTGGCTGCACGTAAAAACGTCCGATCACGCCGTCGAGCGGCGCCCTGACGGTTTCCGGGCGCGCCGGCACGATTTCCGCCGGCGCCAGCACCGACAGGCGCACCGGAAACAGCAAGACCAAACCCAGCCCGATCAGCGCCAGCGGTTTCGGCTGCCGCCACCACGGCCGCACCGTATCGGGGCGAAACCAGCGCTTGAGTTTTGCCACGCCGCCTTGCCGGGCAGCCGCTTGCGCGTGCTGCAACGCAAGCCAGGCGTGGCGCCATACCGCAAACCATTCGGCCAGCAATGGCTGATTGTCGTCCGGCCATTGCCGGTCTGCCGCCAGCAACACGCCGCCGATCTGCTGCAGCGGCATCCAGAAGCCATGAGCCGGCAGCCATTCCGACCATTCCCGCGCCAACGCCGACGGCAGATCGTGGGTATCGATCCAGCCGGCAGGCTTGCCCTGCCGCTGCAATTCGGCAAAAACCTGCTCCAGCCAGCGCACGAACGGGGCGTTGGCTTCCGGCTGCAAGGCGCCGGAAAGCGCCTTGACGCCTTGTCCATCCAGCCACAGCGCCGCCTGCCGGTAAGGCTGTAGGGCAAAGGTGTCGTTGACCAGCAGGAACGCCAGTTCGTCGCCGCTGGTGCAACGTGCCTGCTGGCTGAGCTGGAGCAAAGCCAGCAACGGGTTATCGGCGGTGTTCATACAGATCGGCGTGACATGAAAAAAAGCAGCTGCATTACTTTGCCGCGGGCGGGGTCATCTGTACCTGGCCGCTCATTCCGGCGATCAGCTCGGGAAACTGCCCCTGAATGGCTCCCGCCAGTTTGACCGACTGGCTGACCGGATCGACGCGGGCGCCGATGCGGGTGACCCTGGCCGGATAGGATTTTCCGGTTTCGTCGATGCTGATCTGGAAGCTGCTGCCCGTCCTGAGCCATGCCAGCCACTTGCTGGGGACGATGAATTCCAGCTCCAGCACCGAATCGTCGATGATATCGAGCAGCGCCTGGCCGGGCTGGGCGAATTGCTGCTCGCGAATTTTCTGTTCGGCAATGCGCCCGGCAAACGGCGCCACCACCGTGCACTTGGACAGCAACGCGTTGCTGGATGCAAGCTCGGCGCGGGCTTTGCTGACTTCGGCCTCCGAGACTTCCAGCTCCAGTTTGCCCACCGAATTGAGCTCGGCGAGCCGCTTGTTGGCGAGCCAGGTTTTTTCCGCCGCCGACAATGCCGCACGTGCCTTGTTCTGCTGCGCCTGCGGCAACACGCAATCGAAAGCGAGAAGCGTATGGCCGGCCTGAAAACGGCTGCCTTCCTGCAGCGGCAGGCGATTGACCTTGGCGCCGATTTCGGCCGCCAGCGTGGTATAGCGCCGCGGCATCAACTGCGCGCGGATTTCGCGTTTTTCCAGTGCACTGGCCTTGCCCGGCGGCTCGGCCGCCTCGGTCTGCGCGGCGATTACGCCGAGCAACAGCAACCAGCCTTTCATAGCGCCGGCTCCGGCTTGGACTCGGGCAATGCGCCCTGATTCCAGTCGCGCAGTGCCTTGGCAAGCTGCTCGGTCAGCGCCGGCAGCGCGACGTCATCCACCGCCGACAGCTCCGGTTGCATGCCCAGCGTGGCCTGCAGCCGCGAGGCGGCGGCATGTGCGGCAGCCAGCGCCTGATAGCGCCGCAGCAGGCTGAGAATGGCCGTGGTATCGTTGGCGATGCGATCCAGCCGGGTCTGCTTGCCTGCCGTTTCCTGATTGCCGATATAGGCGGAAATTCTGCCGTCCACTTGCCACAGGACATCGGCACGCTCGAACTGACGGCAGGCATCGGCGTATTGCTGCCGCGCCAGATGCAGTTGCGCGAGCACCGCCATGCGTGTCGCCATGCGGCGCTGGTCCGCCAGTTTGACGCCGGCATCGGCCAGCGCCTTCTGCGCCGGGAAGGAAAGAACGCCGAACAGGTTATAGGAAAGGCTGATGCCGGTTTCGCGCCAGCTATTGTTGATCAGGTAACTGTCCGAATCGTGTTTCAGCGCGTAATTGAACGAGAGGCCGGGAAACATGCGCAACATGGTTTTCCTGGTTTCCGCCACGGCGATGCGCGAGTTGTAGAGCTGCTCGCGAACCGAGCATCACGTCGATGTGCAACAGGCGCTGCCAGTAGCTGTGCCGCCGGTAGCGGCGCCGCGCGAAGTGGTTTTTATCGACACCACCGTTCCGGACTGGCAAAAGCTGGCTGGCGCGGCGCGTGCCGATACCGAGGTTTTCCTGTTGCAGCCCGGCACCGATGCGCTGGCGCAAATCAACAACGCGCTGGCAGGCCATCAAGGATTGCAGGCCATTCATATCGTCAGCCACGGTAGCCAGGCCGATATTATCCTCGGCGGACAACATTTGACGCAGGACATCCTGCAGCAGCACGCCGGCGAGTGGTCGGCAATCGGCAAGGCGCTGGATGCGCAGGGCGACATTCTGCTGTACGGCTGCGATATCGGTGCCGGCGCCAGCGGCAATCAGTTTGTCTCTACCCTGGCGCGGCTTACCCAGGCCGATGTAGCTGCCAGCACCAACGCTACCGGCGGCCATGCCGATTGGGTTCTGGAGCGGCAATCCGGCCCGATTGAAGCAAATATCTTCGCTCCTGCGGCACAGCTGGCCGGGTTCGACAATCAACTCACCGCATTCAATCTGTCCGGTGCTTCCGGCTGGGTGCCAATCATGTTCGGCACCGGCCGCGACCCGAGCGGTGACAGCCAGGCCGGCGCCGCCGACACCGACATCAACTACCGGGCCAAGCCTCTCCGGCGGGAAGAGCCCCGCTCGTGGGAGAGCCTGAACCCGGCGATCCGCGAGAAGCACGCGGAGTGGGACGACGAGAAGCTCATCTCCATCGCGAACCGCAAGGGGCGCGTCCTGAACGACGTCGAGCAGGCCGTCGCCCGCGATCGCGCCGAGGAGCGCCGCCTCCAGATGCTCGAGGTCGGGAAGGCCCGGTCCGAGGCGGCCGCGATGTCCGAGGCCGACCGGAAGGCGAAGGGGCTCGACCTCGAGAAGCTGGACCGCGACGAGCTGGACGCCACGCTGGCCTACATCGCCGTCCAGCGCGCCTCGGTGAACGCCGGGACGGAGGCAGCCCGCGCCCTCGCCGTC
>CALMFQ010000272.1 GCA_937863215.1 uncultured Pseudomonadota bacterium | reverse complement strand
GTGGTCAGCTACCAGGGCAAGCAATACAAGGCGCTGGTGACCCACACCGCCTACGTCGGTACCGGCTGGAACCCGGTAGCGGCACCAACCTTGTGGCAGGCGACCAATTCCACCAGTTGCCAGTAATCCGATCCAGAGGAGTATCGACATGAGTTACGCACCGGCATCCGCCCGACTGTTACCTGCCTTCAGCGACGACTGGCGCCGCTGGGTGGCCGAAAACCTGATGCTCGACGTCGGCCCGGATGCCGTGGTCGCAACACTGGTGGCCAACGGCTTTCCGGCGGCACAGGCCACGCGCGAGGTGCAGCAGGCGCTGGCCAGCCCTTATCTGGCCGGCGCACGCCAGGGGCGCAGCATCCTGCACAACCGGCTGGCCAAGCGCGACTGGCTGCTGGACATCTACCGCAAGCTGAACCGTCAACGCGACGGCGAAGGCTCCGGCGCAATCGAGCGGCGCCACCGGCTGACGCGCGACGAGTTTTACCAGCAGTATTATCTGGCCAACCGGCCGGTGATCATCAGCGGCATGCTCGACAACTGGCCGGCAATGCACCGCTGGAATTTCGACTACCTGCGCCAGCATTTCGGCGAGCGCGAAGTCGAAGTGCAGATGGGGCGCAACCGCGACGTCAATTACGAGATCAACTCGCCGCAGCACAAGCAGTTGATCCGCTTTGGCGATTACATCGACATGGTGCTGCTGGCCGGCAACAGCAACGACTTCTACATGACCGCCAACAACAGCTCGCGCAACAAACAGGCACTGCGCGAGCTGTGGCAGGACATCGAGCTGATTCCCGAGTATCTCGATCCGGATTCGGAGCAGGACGGCTTCTTCTGGTTCGGCCCGGCCGGCACGCGCACGCCGTTCCACCATGACCTGACCAACAATTTCCTGGCACAGGTGATGGGGCGCAAGCATGTAAAGCTGATCCCGGCCTGCGAGCTGGCCAATGTCTACAACCACAAGCACTGCTACACGCCGGTGGACGGCAGCACGCTGGATTTCGAGCGTTTCCCGCTGCTGCGCGAGGTGCAGCTGCTGGAATGCATTCTCGAACCGGGCGAGCTGCTGTTCCTGCCGGTGGGTTGCTGGCACTACGTCGAAGGGCTCGATCCGAGCATTTCGATGTCGTTCATCAACTTCCGCCTGGATAACGACTACGCCAGTTTTTACCGCACTTACCAGGCAGTGTGAAAAATGCAAAATATCAGAGGAGAAATTTGATGAACCAGACAAAATCGCGTCGCAAACTGCGCCCGCTGGCGCTGCTGCTGGCATTGGCCGGTAGCTCGCTGGCACAGGCCGGCACCGAAGTGGCGCCGTACTTCTATACCTGGGGCTTCGGCAACGGCGCCTACAAGGTGAAAACGCTGATGGGCGGCAAGCAGCAGGCCGGCATGACCGCAGCCACGCTGGCATTCGGCGTATCCGGCGGCGGCTGTACGCTGGGCGGCGGCATGGATTACACGCTGAGTAACGCGGCGTTCAAATCCGACATCCAGCAATTCGTTGCCGGCGGCGGCCGGCTGATCCTGTCGTTCGGCGGTGCATCCGGTACCTATCTGGAAGCGGCCTGCTCCGAAACCGATATGTACAACCTGATCAAGAACCTGCTCGATACGCACAACGTGCGCGCCATCGATTTCGATGTCGAAGGTTCGCAGCTGTCCAACACCCAGCTCAACACCACTCGCAACAACGTGATCAAGCGCCTGCAGCAGAGCTATCCGGGGCTGTACGTATCGTTCACGCTGCCGGTGCTGCCGTACCTGAACCAGTGGAACGACCATGGCCTGCCGGGCAGCGCCGTTACGCTGCTGCAAGGCGCGGTACAATCCGGCGTCAATATCTCCATGGTCAATATCATGGCGATGGATTACGGCGGCGCCTACGACTCTGGCAAACTGATGGGCGATCTGGCGATCTCGGCCGCCAACGAAACCTTTGCCCAGCTGAAAACCATTTATCCATCCAGGAACGATGCGCAATTGTGGGCAATGATCGGCGTAACGCCGATGATCGGCCAGAACGACATCTCCAGCGAAGTCTTCACCCTGGCCGACGCGCAGACGCTGGCCAACTTCGGCAAGCAAAAAGGCATCGGCCTGCTGTCGATGTGGGCAATGCAGCGCGACCAGACAGGCTCCGGCGGGCTGGACATCTACAGCCAGCGCAATAGCCGCGACTACGAGTACTACCAGACGCTGGCCACCGCCAAGGGCAGCACGCCGACGCCTACCCCCACTCCGACGCCGACGCCGACACCCACTCCGACTTGCAGCGCCGCAGCCTGGAGCGCCACTGCCGTCTACACCGGCGGCCAGCGCGCCAGCCACAACGGCGTGTTGTACGAGGCCAAATGGTGGACGCAGGGCGAAAACCCGGCGCAATCCGGCCAGTGGGGCGTGTGGAAAGCGATCGGCAGCTGCTCGACCACTCCGACACCAACGCCTACTCCAACCCCGACGCCGACGCCCACACCGACACCGACGCCAGGCTGTCAGGCATGGGCCGAGGGCAAAACCTACAGTGCCGGCAGCGTGGTCAGCTACCAGGGCAAGCAATACAAGGCGCTGGTGACCCACACCGCCTACGCCGGTACCGGCTGGAATCCGGTAGCGGCACCGACGCTGTGGCAGGCGACCAACTCGACCAGCTGTAATTAACCCTTCCCCCCGGCCGCATGCCCCTTGCACCGCAACCAACGCGGCGCGGGCAGCGGCTTGCCGGCGTGCACCGAGCGGCCCGCGCCGCGCCATACCTGAATCGACTGCGTTGATGCAATGACCAGCGGGCCGGCCAATACGCCAGCCCGTTTCTTCTCCCGCCCGGCACAGCGACATTCCGCGCGGCGTAAAGTCATGTTGCACGCCATATCTGCCCTCTGCCACAGCTGCGCCGGCCCGCCCACGAGCCGCAGCCCAAGCCGTGTCGTACGCGCGGAACCATATGCCGCCCGGACAATCTACATAATTTTACCTATTCATATGGCATTTCCACGCCAATAAAATACGCATAAACAGATATAAATCCGGCGGGCGTGGCGGCTGTGCACGGCACACGAAACCGCAAGCCGGCGACAGGACTGCCAGCAGCAGCGCCGCTGGCACGGCAATGCCATTCGAAATATGCACGGAACCCGCTATCATTGAAGTTCGCCGGCAACGCCACGACGGTGCTTGCCGCCGTGCGAGAAATGCGCGCAATCCAAAACCCACGTCATTCATAATGCATAAATTTTCATATGAAAGACGGCTTTGTAATACAATTTAGAGCAAACATTCTGAACGCAAGAAAATGAAAAAACAAAATCATCGAAATCGCGGCTTTACCCTGCTGGAACTGCTGATCGCGCTGGTCATCATCGGCCTGCTGGTGGGCGTGGTGGCGCCGAATCTGTTCAAGAACGTCGGCAAATCCGAGGTCACCACCGCCAAGCAGCAAATCGAATCGCTGACCAAGGCGATCGACCAGTATCGGCTCGACAACGGCGCGTTCCCGACCACCGAACAGGGCCTGGCGGCATTGACCACCAAGCCGGCCGACGCGCCGAAATGGAACGGCCCGTATCTGAAGAAGGAAGCACCGCTCGATCCGTGGGGCAAGGCATACATTTACAAGGCGCCGGGTGAGCACAACAACGACTACGATCTGCTGTCGCTGGGCAAGGATGGCAAACCGGGCGGTGACGGCGAAGCGGCCGACATCGGCAACTGGTAAGCCCTGACGGCAGGCGCGGACAAAGCGGCGGGCACGATGCAGCAATTCGAAGTCAAGGCGCTCAAGGCTCAGGCAGTCGTCGTGCTGCGGTTCGACGCTGCCAGCAGCGAGGATGCCCGGCTACAGGCCACGCAGCAGGGAGCCCGGGTCATCTCGGTGCGCCCGCTGCAGCAGGGATTGCGCTTCAACTGGCGCCGCAGCCGCTTCGATCTGGTGCTGTTCACGCAGGAGTTGCTGGCGCTGCTCGACGCCGGTCTGTCGCTGATCGAGGCGGTGGAAACGCTGGCGGAAAAAGCCCACGACGAAAGCCAGGATGTACTGCGCAAGCTGACCGACGCGTTGTATCAAGGCCAGTCGCTGTCGCAGGCACTGCAGCATTTCCCGCAGGAATTCCCCGAGCTGTATGTCGCCAGCGTGCGCGCCAGCGAAAAAACCGGCGACATCGTGCCGACGCTGCAGCGTTATGTCGCGTATCAGCAGCAGGCCGACACCATCCGCAAGCAGATCGTTTCGGCATCGATCTACCCGGCGGTGGTGATGGTGGTCGGCATCGCGGTGGCGATTTTCCTGCTGGTGTATCTGGTACCGAAATTCAGCCGTATTTACGAAGACATGAACACCGATCTGCCGTTCCTGTCGCGCATGCTGCTCAAATGGGGCAGCTTTGCCGGCAACAATATGGCGCTGGTGCTGTTCGGCATCGCGCTGGGCGGCGCATCGGTGGTGTATCTGGCTGCCGATCCGGCGGCGCGGGCGAAAGTCGCCGGGCTGCTGTGGCGCATCAAATCGCTGCGCGAACGCTGGTATCTGGTGCAACTGTCGCGCCTGTATCGCTCGGCCGGCATGCTGTTGCGCGGCGGCATTCCGGCGGTTACGGCGTTCGACATGGTCAGCGGTCTGCTGCACCCTACCCTGCGCCCGCGGCTGGACAAGGCGATCCAGCGCATCCGCGAAGGCCAGCCGATCTCGCTGGTAATGCAAAGCTGCGAGCTGACCACGCCGGTGGCGGTGCGCATGCTGCGGGTGGGGGAAAAGAGCGGCAAGATGGGCGACATGATGGAGCGCATCGCGCTGTTCTACGATGAAGACACTGCGCGCTGGGTGGATACCTTCACCCGCGTGTTTCCGCCGTTATTGTTGTTGGTGATCGCGCTGTTCATCGGCTCGATCGTCGTGAGTCTGTACATGCCGATTTTCGAACTCGCAGGTAGCATCCAATGAGCCAGGTTCGCCTCAGCGATATCCAGCAGGCCCGCCAGGCCATGCGCACCAGCGGCGAGCCGTTCTGGGAGGCGCTGCGCCAGCTGGTGCCGCTGCGCAACGGCGAGCTGCTGGCGGCGGTCGGCGGCGCGCTGAAAATGCCGACGCTGTCGATGCGCGACATGCAGGCACTGACACCGCAATTCGATCTGGTGCCCTACGCCGAGGCGCTGCAGCGCCAGTGCATGGCTTTCCGCAATACCGAAGGCCGCTTGATTCCGGTGATCGGCACGCCATTCGACGCGCGCAGCATCCAGTGGGCCGAAGCCCGGCTGCCGGCGGCCGGTGTCTGGCATCTGGCCGAACCGGCAGATATCGTCGCCTATCTGTCCGGTTACGAAGAAACCCAGCGGGCGCTCGACGGCGTGCTCAGCCAGGGCGCCGAAGCCGGTGCGCAAGGCAGCAACGCCGAGGTGATCTCGCTCGCCAGCATTGCCGAAGACACCAGCCAGACAGTCAAGGCGGTGAACTCCACCTTGTACGATGCGCTCAAGAGCGGTGCATCGGATATCCACCTGGAAACCACCCCGGCCGGCTTGACGGTGAAATACCGCATCGACGGCGTGCTGTGCCATGTCGGCCAGATTGCCGGGCTGGATCTGGCGGAACAGGTGATCTCGCGCCTGAAGGTGATGTCCGAGCTGGATATCGCCGAGCGCCGCATTCCGCAGGACGGCCGCTTCAAGGTGGCAGTGAACAACCGCGAAATCGACTTCCGCGTCTCGATCATGCCCAGCCTGTTCGGCGAAGACGCGGTGCTGCGGGTGCTCGACAAGCAGTCGCTGGCGGATCAGATGAAAAGCCTGCGGCTGGAAACGCTCGGCTTCGATGAAACCGCAGTCGAGCTGATGCGCAAGCTGGCACAGGAGCCATACGGCATGCTGCTGGTGACCGGCCCGACCGGCTCGGGCAAATCGACCACGCTGTACGCGGCGATCAGCGAAATCAACAACGGCCAGGACAAAATCATCACCATCGAAGACCCGGTCGAATACATGCTGCCGGGAGTATTGCAGATTCCGGTCAACGAAAAAAAGGGGCTGACTTTTGCCCGTGGCCTGCGCTCGATCCTGCGTCACGATCCGGACAAGATTCTGGTGGGCGAGATCCGCGATGCCGAAACCGCGCAGATCGCGGTACAGGCGGCGCTGACCGGCCACCTGGTGTTCACCACGGTGCACGCCAACAGCGTATTCGACGTCATCGGCCGCTTTGCCCACATGGGGGTCGATACCTACAGCTTTGTTTCGGCGCTGAACGGCATTCTGGCGCAACGGCTGGTGCGCAAGGTGTGCGAACACTGCGCCGAGCCGTACCAGCCGGATGCGCAACTGATCATCGATTCCGGCCTCGATCCGGACAAGGTCGGCGAGTTTCATTTCCGCCTCGGCCGTGGCTGCGGCTATTGCCGCGGCACCGGCTACAAGGGGCGCAAGGCGCTGGCGGAAATCCTGCGTTTCAACGACACGCTGCGCGAAATGGTCATCAGCCGCGCCCCGGTCAGCCAGCTGAAAGACGCGGCGCGCAAGGCCGGCATGCGTTCATTGCGCGACGTCGCAGTGCTGGCGGTACGCAATGGTCAAACCACCTTACAGGAGATCAATCGTGTCACGTTTGTCTCCTGATGTAATCGACGCGGCACTGGCCCCGGCGGGCCTGCTGCTGGCGCGCCACAACCGGCTGACGCGGCGCCAGCGCGCCCGTGCGCAACTGCAATTCCCGGCGCCGCTGACACTGAACGAGGCGCTGGAACAGCTCGGCAATAGCCTGCAACAGCCCGACTGGCGTGGCGCCGGCGGCCTGCGGCTGG
>CALMFQ010000271.1 GCA_937863215.1 uncultured Pseudomonadota bacterium | reverse complement strand
CGGCATCTTCCACCATATCCAGCACCCGCTCGAAACCGGAGTTGCCGCCGTAATACGGATCGGGCACCTGCTGGCGCGGAAAGCGCACGCTGTAATCGAGCAGCAATTGCAGTTTGTGCGTGTGTTCGGCCGGACAGCGCGCCAGCAGGCTGGCACGATTCTGTTCGTCCATCGCCAGGATCAGGTCAAAACGCTCGAAATCGACCGCCGCCACGCCGCGCGCACGAATCGAGCCCAAGTCGTAACCACGCCGCGCCGCCGCCGCCTGACTGCGCCGGTCCGGCGCCTCGCCAGCGTGGTAGCCCTGCGTACCGGCCGAATCGATGTGCAATAGCGGCGCCAGCCCGGCCGTTTCGGCCTGCTGCCGGAATACCCCTTCGGCCGTGGGCGAACGGCAGATGTTGCCCATGCAGACAAACAAGATGGAAATTTTTGCACTGTCTTTCATACGCCAGACCCTTATCCGTATTACCCTGCCGGCGCGATGGACTGCGTGGCCGGCCGGATCGGAACCCGGCATGCCGGCAAATCCGCGCCCGCCATCGGCAAGCTCCCTGTGCGCGCCGGACAGGGGCCGATCATATCCGCAAAAACATTATCCCAGATCAGCCCAGGCCAATTATTTTTGGCTTATAAATTAAACGGGACATGGCAGGGCCATCCGCCAAGCAACAGCAAAAACGGACGGCAGACACATCGCACCGGGCAAGGCAACAGGTCAAACCCGGCGCACGACAACAATACACAAGCACCAGTCACTCAAATATGCAGTCACTTCGGAGGAAATCATGATCAAACGCATCATTCCGGCGATGGTTGTTCTGGCTCTGGGCACCGGCAGCGCCCAGGCAGCGTCGCTGTTCGATGTCAACGCCACGCTGAAATTGAACAATGGCAGCACCCAGACCGGCAACGCATCGTACAGCAAGGCTGAAGATGCCCTGCACGCACTCGATACCGGCAATCTGACCGGGGTGGTCAACAACTACACCGGCACTGAGGCGGCAAGCGTACAACTGGGGTTCCGCGGCCTGCCGGTAACGCTGTCGTATCCGACTGCCGGCGCAACCACCTTGCAGTTGCAGATTCCGTCGCTGGGCATCAATCAAAGCTTCACTGGCAGCACCCGTAACGACAGCAGCAAGATGCTGCGCGACTACTTCAAGAATGGCGACCTGCTCGGCCAGATCATGAAGAAGCTGGCTGCGGTATCGCCGGTCGATCCGATCGCCGGCAACCCGAACAGCCTGATGTCGCGTCTCGCAGCGCAGGACTTCAGCACCGGTTTTACCGATCCGATTGCCACCGTCGGCCCGCGTGAGGAAGGCGCCGAGCCGGCCAACAATCTGGTCGGCATCGACATGCGCTATGGCAACTTCAAGCAGGATGGACTGAAAAGCACGGTGATCTCGCTGCCGTTGAGCTATGTGGTGCGCAACGACCTGAACCCGCGCCGGCAGATGATTTTCAGCATGCCGCTGACGCAGACCGACGCGGAAGGCGCCAAATCGTATCAGGCGGGCTTGGGCTTTGCTTACCGGGTGCCGGTCAACGACAACTGGGCACTGACTCCGGGTGTCGGCTATTCGATCGCCGGCTCCAAGGATCTCGGCTCCGCAGCACAGATGATGTCGCTGTCGCTGACCAGCCATCTGGCCTTCGATCTGGGCTGGGGTTCGGTGGCAATGGGCAATATGGTCGGCAGCTACAAGGCGCTGAAAACCAATGTCGGCGATTACTCGTTCGATCCGCAGATCCGCAACACCGTGCTGCGCAACGGTTTCATGCTGTCGCTGCCGACACCGATCGGCGGCAAACGCATGTCGACCGAATTTTCCGCGATCGACACCCGCTACTCCGGCTCCGAGCTGTACATGAAATCGTATCAGGAATACGGCGTGGCGCTGACCACCGCACGCAGCGCGGTATCGTCGCGCAGCTTCCTGCGCACCGGCATCAACTTCCTGCAGTCGTCGCAATCGAAGGGCGCCACCATCAACTTCGGTTACTGGTTCTAAGCGCCACAGCGGCAACAACAGCCATCCTGCGGGATGGCTGTTGTGTGCCGGCATAACCGGGGGCACATTCCATGCATTCTCTGGCTCGTCATTTGCCGCTGGCATTGCTGCTGGCGGCGTCCACCGCCAGCCACGCAATCGGCGGCAGCGAACAGATCAGTCTGGCCGGCAGCGGCCGCTACAGCGAGTTGCGACAACAGCTGGAAGCCGACGAGCAGAAACAGCCGCTGAAAACGCCCGACCTGCACGCATTGTGCTTCGCCTACGCCAAGACCAAGTACTACAGCAAGCTGATGCCGTGTCTCGACAAACTACAGCAGAACGCCGCCAAGGGCGACCGCCGCACCCGCCTGTTCGGGCTGGATGACGTTACACCGCTGATCCACGTGATGCGTGCCGATGCATTGCTGGAGCTGGCGCAACCGCGCGAAGCATCGCTCGAGGCAGACAAGGCTCTGGCCTGGTACGACAAGGAAGACAGCGACGATCAGGACATTGCCATCAACAGCCACGCAGTCAAGGCGCTGGCGGCACTGCAATCGGGCAATCGCGCTGCGGCGGAAAAAAGCGCGGCGGCAATCGAGAAGGTCAATACCAACCTGCAGCACGGCGACTTCAAGACCATCAAGGCAATGGCGGTTGCACGCGTCAATCTGGCGCTCGGCAATTACCAACGCACCTACAAGGCGATTCTCGACGACAGCGGTTTCGCCGTGCGTGCTTTTGCCGACAAGATGCTCAGCCTCGCCTTTCTGCGCGGTGAAAACAACTGGCTGTGGCAGGAGCTGCCACGCGCCTACATGCTCAACCGCGCACTGCTCGGCATGGGCCGCAAGGACGAGGCGCGCAGCGGTTACGACCAATTGCTGACCGTGCCGCAACTGCCGGACAACGGTGAAATCTACTGGCTGATCCTGTTCGACCGTGGCCGTATCGCCGAGAGCGACGGCGAGCTGGAAAAAGCCGCCGAGTTCTACCGCAAGGCGATTGAGGTAATCGAACAGCAGCGCTCCAATATCAGTACCGAAGCCAACAAGATCGGCTTCGTCGGCGACAAGCAGGACGTCTACGCCGGCCTGGTCAAGCTGCTGTTCCGCATGGACAAGGCGGCGCAGGCATTCGAATACATTGAGCGCTCGCGCTCGCGCGCGCTGGTTGACATGCTCGCCACCAAACAGGATTTCGCCCTGCCAGAGCAGGCAAAACAGCAGACAGCCAGTCTGCTGGAAGAAATGACCAGCACCGAGACCCTG
>CALMFQ010000270.1 GCA_937863215.1 uncultured Pseudomonadota bacterium | reverse complement strand
TTTCTCGGCGCGATGCTGAAACGCCGCCGCGGCCGGCCGCTGATCCTGTCGGAACACGGCATCTACACCAAGGAGCGCAAGATCGATCTGTTCCAGAGTGAGTGGATTTCCGACAACCGCAATGTGTTCCAGAAGGATCCGACCGAAATCAGCTATTTCCGCCAGCTGTGGATCCGCTTCTTCGAGTCGCTCGGCAAGCTGTGCTACGACGCCGCCGACGACATCATCGCGCTTTATGAAGCCAACCGTCTGCGCCAGATTCAGGATGGAGCCGAACCGGCCCGCACGCGCAATATTCCCAACGGCATCAATCTTAAGGCGCTGGCACCACTGCGCGAACAGCGGCCGGCGGACATACCGCCGATCCTGTGCCTGATTGGACGAGTGGTGCCGATCAAGGACATCAAAACCTTCATCCGCGCGATGCGCACCGTAGTCAACCGCATTCCGCAAGCGGAAGGCTGGATTGCCGGGCCGGAGGACGAAGCGCCGGAATATGCGGAAGAATGCCGTAATCTGGTCACCAGCCTAGGGCTGGGCAATAACGTCAAGTTTCTCGGTTTCCAGAAAATCCCCGATCTGCTGCCGAAAATCGGCCTGGTAGTGCTCAGTTCGATATCCGAAGCGCTGCCGCTGGTATTGCTGGAAGGCTATGCCGCCGGTGTGCCGGGAATCAGCACCGACGTCGGCTCCTGCCGTCAGCTTATCTACGGTGTCGACGATGCCGACAAGGCGCTGGGGGCTTCCGGCCGTGTGGTCGGTATCGCCGATCCGGAAGCGCTGGCCAACGCCGCGGTGGAGCTGCTGGGCGATCCTGTCGCGTGGCATGCGGCGCAACAGGTGGCGATCCGGCGCGTCGAAACCTATTACACGCTGGAAATGATGATCGGCCAGTACCGGCAGGTTTACCAGCGTGCCATGGAACACCAATGAAGCACAGCACGGGCAATCGTCTGCAGGCACTCACCATTCCACCGCTGGCGGGCCAGCCCCCTGCCCGCCCGCACCATCCGCAAGGCACCCCAGCATGGCCGGTATAGGTTTCGAACTACGCAAGCTGCTCAAGCGCGACAGCTATCTCAGCCTGCTGCAGGCGTATACCTACGCCGGCATTATCGGTGCCGGGCCGTGGGTATTGTCGATCCTCGGCGTGCAGGCAATCGGCTTCATGAGCCTGGCGGTAGTGGTGCCGGATTTCCTGATTACCCAGTTCCAGGTATCGGTCACCCATTTGATCGCCGGCAGTCTGATCCTTACCGGCTTCCTGCAGCTCGCATTCACGCGCTATATCTCCGACCGGCTGTTCGAGAAGCGCGAAGACCGGGTGCTGCCGAATTTCATCGGTGCACTGCAATTGACCATATTGGTCAGCGGCATGATCGGGCTGGCATTCATTCTGTTCCTGCTGCGCGAGCAGAATCCGTTCTACCAGCTGCTGATGCTGTCCGGCTTCATCATTCTCAGCATGATCTGGATCGCAACGATTTTTTTGTCCGGAATGAAGCAGTACAAGCAGATTCTCTGGCTGTTTCTGATCGGCTACGGGATTTCGGTCGGCAGCGCGGTGGCGCTGCGGCCATTCGGTCTGGAAGGACTGCTGGCCGGCTTTGTGATCGGCCAGTTCGTACTGCTGCTGGGCATGCTGGTTCTGACGCTGCGCACCTACCCGTCGGATCGCTTCGCCGAATTCGACTTTGCCGCCAAAGGGCGCATGTATCCGGCACTGATGTGGATCGGCTTTCTCTACAACTTCGGTGTCTGGGTCGACAAATTCTTTTTCTGGTACGGTGCCGATACCGGCCAGGCGATAATCGGCCCGCTGCGCGCATCGCTGATTTACGATCTGCCGATCTTCCTCGCCTATCTGTCGATCATTCCCGGCATGGCAGTGTTTCTGACTCGCATGGAAACCGATTTCGTCGAGTATTACGACAAGTTCTACAATGCGGTACGCGAAGGCGGCAGTCTGGATCAGATCGAATATCTGCGCGATGAAATGGTGTTCACCATTCGCCAGGGCATCTTCGAAATCATCAAGATCCAGAGCATCGCGGTACTCGTCACCTTTGTCGCCGCGCCAGCGCTGTTGCGGCTGCTAGGGGTATCGCAGTTGTATCAAGGGCTACTGTATATCGATGTGGTGGCGGCTGGCACACAGGTTGTGCTGCTCGGTCTGCTGAACGTATTTTTTTATCTCGACAAGCGCCGCATCGTGCTGCTGTTGTGCGGCGTATTTGTCATGCTCAACATCCTGCTGACCTGGGTCTCGCTGCAACTGGGGCCGGCGTATTACGGCTACGGCTTTGCACTGGCGCTGCTGGTGACGGTGCTGCTGGGAATGATGCTGCTGGATCGCAAGCTGGAACGCCTGGAATACGAAACCTTCATGCTACAGGCCTGAAATGACCAAGGCCGGCAAAGCCGGCCTCGTTGTGCGGCAGCGGCAGCGACTTACGCACCCGCCTGCAGCTGCACGTAATTCTGCATTCCCATCTGGCCGATCAGCTGCAGCTGGGTTTCCAGCCAGTCGATATGCTCCTCTTCGCTTGCGAGAATGGCTTCAAACAATTCGCGCGACACATAATCGGCCACGCTTTCGCAATGCGCGATCGCCTCTTTCAGCAATGGCAAGGCATCGATTTCCAGCTTCAGATCGCACCTGAGAATTTCTTCGACATTTTCGCCAATCAGCAGCTTGCGCAGATCCTGCAGATTGGGCAGCCCTTCCAGAAACAATATCCGGTCAATCAGCTTGTCGGCATGCTTCATTTCGTCGATCGACTCATGATATTCATGCTCGGCGAGCTTTTTCAGCCCCCAATTCTTGTACATCTTGGAATGCAGAAAATATTGATTGATCGCGGTCAGTTCGTTGACCAGCGCCTTGTTCAGGTATGCGATGACTTTTTTGTCGCCTTTCATGTTCGTCTCCTGTGGCTGAATCCTGTTCAGCCAGCATAGCAGAACAAATCAGGCGGCAGCGACCATTGGTTCCTGAATCTCAAGCAAAGTCGATTTCAGCAGATCGCGTGCATGGCAGGCACAACGACCGCACTGGGTGGCAATGTTCAATTCATCGCGCAAATCGCGCATGCTGCTGCATCCATCGGCAACGGCAGTGCGAATCTGTCGATCGGTAATGGCATGGCACAGACACACGTACATGATGAGCTCCCGGCCGCATCGATATTGGGAATCATTATCATCTTAACCATGCACAATGTCAAACAGCAATCGTTCTCATTAAAACATGGTCAGTCAATACTGATAGGCCGCACCGGATCGCTGCACCATTCACTCCAGGAGCCGGGATACAGTCGCGAACCATGCAACCCGGCCACCTCCATCGCCAGCAGATTGTGACAAGCCGTCACGCCTGAGCCACATTGATGCACCACCTGTTGCGGAGAATGCGTACCGAGCAGATGCTGAAACTCCTGGCGCAATTCGCCGGCACTTTTAAAGCAACCGCCGGCATCCAGATTGCTTTGAAAAAAGCGGTTGCCGGCGCCGGGAATATGGCCACCGACCGGGTCGAGTGTTTCATTCTGCCCGCGAAAACGATCCGGGCTGCGCGCATCGAGCAACAACATGTCTGGTGCTTGCAAGTGGGCCGCAACATAAGCGGCGTTCACCTGCATCGCATCCTGGGCAAAACCGTGAAAGTCGGAATGCACCGCTTGTGGCACCGCGCTGGAGGTCGGACGGTTTTCCCGCTGCCACTTGTGCCAGCCACCGTCGAGCACTGCGGCGTTGAAAAAGCCGATCCAGCGCAGCATCCACCACAGGCGGGCAGCGAACATACCTCCTGCGTCGTCGTAAATCGCCACGGATTTGTCGGCATCCAGCCCGATTGCCCGCAGCCGCTGACAGAATGCCGCAGCACTGGGTAAGGGATGGCGGCCGTTGCTACCGTTCGGCACCGCCGACAAATCCCGATCCAGATGCAGGAAGAACGCGCCGAGAATATGCGCATCGGCATAGGCGCGCCGCCCCGCCTCGACATCGGCCAAAGTATGGCGCACGTCGACAATCAGCCAGTGCGGATCATGCAGATGGGCTGCCAGCGTGGCGCTATCAATCAGGGTTTTCTTCTCCAATTCCGCGTCCTTTTTTATCCAAATCGATGCAAATCAATAGTTGAGTAATATAATCGGGTTTAGCACGGGAAGATCATCATGCCG
>CALMFQ010000269.1 GCA_937863215.1 uncultured Pseudomonadota bacterium | reverse complement strand
GCGACATTGACGCTCGATGCCGGCAAGAAATGGAACACCGATCAGCCGCTGCGCGACGGCATGTTGCAGATTCGCGCGCTGCTGGCGCCGCGCATTGCCGATATCCACAGCGGCAAGCTCGGTGCAGCGGCGTATCGGCAGCTGGGGGCGGCAATCGCAAAGCAGGTGGGGGGCATCGTTGCCGACTGCAAGCTGGAGCCGAAAGCCGATGCGATGCTGCATCCGCTGATCGGCGAGCTGCTGGCCGGGGCCGATGCGATGCAGGGCAAGGGCGGGCTGGAGCCGGCTGCCGGTGCGCACAAGGCGGTGATGGCGCTGAACGACTACGGCCGCTATTTCAATCATCCCGGCTGGCAGGGGCTCAAATAGCGTAGCCGGCGGCCACAAAAACAAAACCCGCCGGCTGGCGGGTTTTTTGTCGCAGTCGATCCGGTTTCAGTGCAGCTTGATGCGCGGATGGGCAAAGCGGTGGATCGCCTCGACCCACGTTACCAGCCAGGTGCGGAACCAGCCGTTGATCGCCACCTGATGCTTCTTGTACAGCGACCAGTACATCCACTTGGCGAACTTGCCTTCGATGAACAGCTCACCGCTACGCAGGCCGCCCATCAAGGCGCCGACAGTGCTGTATTCGCCCAGCGATACCAGCGAGCCGTGGTCGTGGTAGCTGAATTCCGGCAGCGGTTTGCCGGCCAGGCGCTTCTGCAGCGTTTTTGCCATCATCATCGCCTGCTGGTGCGCCGCCTGCGCGCGCGGCGGCACGTTCGGCTTGCCTTCGTCCTGCGGGCAGGCCGCACAGTCGCCCATGGCGAAAATGCTCGTGTCGCGCGTGGTCTGCAGCGTCTTGTGCACTACCAGCTGGTTGAGCCGGTTGGTTTCCAGCCCGCCGATATTGGCGAGAAAATCCGGTGCCTTGATGCCGGCCGCCCACACCACCAGCCCGCTGGGGATGAATTTGCCGCTCGCCATCTGCACCCCCTGTTTCGAGACTTCGACCACCTTTTCGTTGGTGTGGATTTCGACGTCGATCTTGCGCAACTCCAGTGCCACCGCCGCCGACACTTTTTCCGGCAACACCGGCAACAGCCGTGGCGCGGCATCGACGATAACGATTTTCAGGTCTTTTTCCGGATGGATATTGGCAAAACCGTAGCTGGACAGGATCTTGGTGGTCATGTGCAGCTCGGCCGACAATTCCACCCCGGTGGCGCCGCCGCCGATGATGGTGACGGTAAAGCGGCCCTCGCCAAAGCCTTTCTGGTTGGCCTGGGCGCGAATGCAGCTGTTGATCAGCTTCTCGTTGAAGCGTACTGCGGCTTCGGTCGAGTCGAGCATGATCGAGTTTTCGCGCGCGCCGGGGGTGCCGAAATCGTTGGTCTGGCTGCCGATTGCCATCACCAGCGTGTCGTACTGGATCGCCTGGCGCGGCAGCAGCTCTTCGCCGTTTTCGTCCAGCGTCGGCGCGATGAAGATTTCCTTCTTGGTGCGATCCAGCGCCTCCATGCGGCCAAGGCGGAAATTGAAATGGTTGACCTGCGCCAGCGCGAAATACTCCAACTCGTCGGCGTGGTTGTCCATGGTGCCGGCGGCAACCTGATGCAGCAGCGGCTTCCACAAATGGGTGCGTGCGGCGTCGATCAGCGTGATGCTGGCGTGTTGTTTCTTGCCGAGAATGTTGCCGAGCCGGACTGCCAGCTCCAGCCCGCCGGCACCGCCGCCGACAATCACGATGCGGTGTTGTGTCGTATTACCTGTCAAGAAAATCTCCCTGCCGGCGGCGATCAACCTCTGTCCCTTGCGGGTGACAGCCGGCCGGCTTGCGATACTGAATGGCTTGATTGTTATATCAGTTGAACTGACCAATGATCAGTTCAGCATTTAATTAATAATTGTTTAATTATTGTACCTTGATTGCGTAGGGTTTTGTTGCGTTGCATCAAACGGGCCGGCTTGTGAATATACCCGTGGGGGGTATATGATGGGCTCCTGTCCGGCCATCGGAGTTCCCTGATGCTAGCCTCGCCCAAGCAACTGAACCTGCCCGTGCAGGGCATGACGTGCGCGGCCTGCGCCACGCGACTGGAAAAAGTGCTCAATCGCTTGCCCGGCGCCACTGCCACAGTCAATTTCGCCACCGAATCGGCGGCAATCAGCTTCAACGATGCTGGCGATCACGCCGCCGACAGCATTGCCGCAATCCGCCGTGCCGGCTTCGAGGTGCCGCGCCAGAGCGTCGAACTGGCGCTGCAGGGAATGACCTGTGCCGCCTGCGCCAACCGTATCGAAAAAGTCCTCAACCGCTTGCCGGATGTGTCGGCCAGCGTCAATTTCGCCAGCGAGACCGCCAGCATCGTCTATACCCCCGGCCTGGTCGATGTTGCCGGCCTGATCGCGGCAGTCGAGAGGGCCGGCTATCAGGCCAGCCCGCTGCTCAGCAACGATCTGCCGCAACACCGCATCGACTGGCGCGAATGGGCGATCCTGTTCGGCGCCGCATTGCTGACGCTGCCACTGCTGGCACAAATGGTTGGCATGTTCGCCGGCAGCCATGCCTGGATGGTGCCGTACCGCTGGCAGTGGCTGCTGGCCACGCCGGTGCAGTTCGTCGCCGGCTGGCGCTTCTACAGCGGCGCCTGCAAGGCGCTGCGCGGCGGCGGTGCCAATATGGATGTGCTGGTCGCGCTCGGCACCAGCGTTGCCTATGGCTACAGCGTCTGGGTGACGCTGGCCGGCGGCGGGCATGTGTATTTCGAAGCCAGCGCCACGGTGATCACGCTGGTGCTGCTCGGCAAGCAACTGGAAAGCCACGCCAAGCGCAAGACGCTGGCGGCAATCGAAGCGCTGGCCAAGCTGCAGCCGAAAACCGCGCATATCGAGCGCGACGGCGCATTGATCGAAGTGCCGAGCGCCAGCCTGAAAAGCGGCGACGTGTTTGTGGTCAAGCCGGGCGAGGCATTTCCGACCGACGGCGCAGTGGTCGAAGGCCAGAGCAGCGCCAACGAAGCCGCGCTGACCGGCGAAAGCCTGCCGCAGACCAAGCAGCCGGGCGATGCTGTGTTCGCCGCCACCATCAACAACGAACGCCTGCTGCGCTGCAAGGCCAGCCAGCCGGCCGATGCCAGCCAGTTCGCCGCCATCATGCGCCTGACGCGCGAAGCGCAGGGCTCGAAAGCGCCGATCCAGCAGCTGGCGGACAAAATCTCGGCGGTGTTCGTGCCAGTGGTATCGCTGATCGCGCTGGCAACGTTTCTGATCTGGTGGCTGGCGCTGGGGCAACTGGAAAGCGGCATCGTCAACGCGGTGGCGGTGCTGGTGATCGCCTGCCCGTGTGCGCTGGGGCTGGCAACGCCGACCGCAGTGATCGTCGGCTCCGGGCTGGCGGCGAAAAACGGCATCCTGATCCGCAACGCCACCGCGCTGGAGCTGGCCGGCAAACTCGACGTGCTGGCATTCGACAAGACCGGCACGCTCACCATCGGCGAACCGCAACTGGTCGCTAGCCGCCAGTATGGCGATGCCGCGTTGCACAATACACTGGGACTGGCGCTGGCGGCGGCATCCAGCCATCCGCTGGCGCAGGCGATTGCGCGCCAGCTGGCCAGCGAAGGCGTGGCTGCAGCAACGCTGGCACAGATCGAAAACATACCCGGCAAGGGTATGCTCGGCCACGCCGAACATGGCAACGTGCGGCTGGGCTCTGCGGAATGGCTGCAGCAGGAGGGCGTGGCATTCGACGCCGCCGAGCTGCAACACTGGTATCAATCCGGCCAGACCGTCAGCGGTCTCGCGCTGGGCTCACAATTGCTGTGCTGGTATGTCCTGGCCGACCAATTGCGGCCGGATGCCGCCGCCGCGATTGCCGCGCTGCAACAGCAAGGCATCCAGCCGATGATGTTGACCGGCGATCACCCGCAGGCGGCGCAATCGATTGCCGCCGCAGTGAATCTGCCCGGCTGGCAGGCGCAGCAGAAGCCGCAGGACAAGGCCGAGTGGATTGGCCGGCAGCGCGCCGCCGGCAAAATTGCCGGCATGGTTGGCGACGGCGTCAACGATGCGCCGGCACTGGCAGCGGCCGATGTCAGCTTCGCCATCGGCAGCGGCTCGGATTCGGCCATTGCCACCGCCGACGTCACCATCAAGCAGCCACGGCTGCTGGCGCTGGTGAACGCGATTGCGCTGTCGCGCGCGACGCTGGCGAAAATCCGCCAGAACCTGTTTTTCGCCTTCATCTACAACATTCTCGGCATCCCGCTCGCTGCGCTCGGCCTGCTCAATCCGGTGCTGGCCGGCGCGGCAATGGCGCTGAGCTCGGTATCGGTGGTCAGCAACTCGCTGCTGCTGCGCAAGTGGCTGGCGCCGTTCAAAGCGCCCGCACCTTGAACTGGAGGGCAACACGCGTAGCTGCCTCATGTCGGGAGCAGGCCCGGGAGCGTTACGGCGAAGATGCGCTGTCTTTGTAGATCGGACTTCAGTCCGACGCGGTGCCGAACGCAAGCTACTGCGTCGGACTGAAGTCCGACT
>CALMFQ010000268.1 GCA_937863215.1 uncultured Pseudomonadota bacterium | reverse complement strand
CGAGCTTGCGCCGGCTGCTGCCGCCCATTTCCATCCAGTTTTCCGGTGCCAGTTCGAGAAAATCGACCTGCCCGGCCGGGGCGGCGAGCAGATCGTCGATCAGCTCGCGCCGCAGGCCGAGGCCGGTGAGGCCGGGATAGCGATTGGCTGTGTCACGGCTCACGCTGGATCAGCTCTGCGGTGTTTCTTTTTTCATCTTGTTGGCGCCGCATTTACCTTCGCCACACTTGCCATCCTTTTTCTTTTCAGTCATCGCTTCCCTGGCCTTGTCCGCGCCGCATTTGCCGTCCTGCATTTTCTTGTCGGCACCGCATTTGGCTTCGGCTTTTTTCTCGCCGCCGCATTTGCCGTCGGCCTGCTTGTTGGCGCCACACTTGCCATCGGCCATTTTGCCAGCATCGGCGAGCATGAAACCCTTGCCCAGTGCCTGCGACTGGAACGGATTGCCGTCGGCGGCGTGAGCGATGCCGGCGCCCAGCAGGCCGGCGGTGATCGATGCGGATAGCAGGGTTTTCAGGTTTGCCATGTTGTATATCTCCATTTGAGGTTTACGGGAGGTCCCGATTGCATTTTTCCGTCCGCATGTGCGGGCAGACAGTTACATATACGCAGCAACATCCGGGCCGGATGCGGCTACTTGAGCTTTGGTCAGGGAAAATGGCGATTTCTTACACGCCGCCGCAAAAATTTTTCAGTTCTCGTCGTCGAGGTGATCGGCGAGCCTGCGGCCGGCGCTGCGGATCAGGCCGATCTGGCGGGTGAAATTGCGGCAGCCGTTGCAGATCGCCAGATGCAAGCGCAACTGGATCTGCTCGGAGACTGTCAGTTTACGATCCTGTGCCGCCGATGCCAGGCGGGTTGCGGCTTTGCACGACAACATCATTGAGCTGCGCCCTCCCGGCCGAACCAGTTCCGATCCAGGCACAGGCGCAGACTCATGCGCGCCCGGTACAGGATCACCGAGCAGTTAGTCGCGGTAATGGTCAAAGCCTTACAGATTTCGTCGATGTCCATATCCATCACCTCGCGCATCGAAAATACCAGCGCGACGCGTTTCGGCATCAACTTGGCGCATTCTTCATAGACGCGCCAGAACTGCCGCGACTCCAGCGCAGCACCGGGCTGCTGCCAGCTTTGCGGCTGATCTTCGCTGGTCCAGTGGCCGCGCTGGTCGAACAGCGCGTCGAAGTCGTCGAGCTGCTCGTCGTCGCTGCCATTGCCGGCCAGTGGCGCTTCGCGGCTTTGCTTGCGGATCAGGTCGACGATCTTGTGCTTGAGGATGCCGGTAAGCCAGGTGCGTAGTGTTGATTGGCCGGCAAAGCTGGCCTGCAGCGCCGCCAGCAGGGTTTCCTGCACTACGTCTTCGGCCTGGCCGGCATCGCGCAATTGCAATGTGGCGTAGCGCAGCAGGTAAGGGCGGTGTGCGGCCAGTGCTGCGCTGTCCAGGCTCATGGATGGATGCGGTTTACAGCCAGAGGGTTTGCGGCGCGCGTGCGATGTGGTGTTGCAGCACGCGCTGGAAGTGCGCCGGGTCTTTCGGCTTGTTCATTTCTGCCGGGCGCGGCTTGTGCAGGTCGTACAGGCGCGAAGTCCAGAAACGCAGCGCCGCGGCACGCAGCATCACCCCCCAGTCGCGCGTTTCTGCGGCGGTGAACGGGCGCACCGCGTTGTACGCCTGCAGCATGGCCTGGGCGCGTTGCGGATCGATATCGCCGTTGTCGAGCACGCACCAGTCGTTGAGCGTGATCGCAACGTCGTACAGCAGGATATCGTTGCAGGCAAAATAGAAATCGATCAGGCCACCGACGCGATCGCCGTCGAACAGTACATTGTCGCGGAACAGGTCGGCGTGGATCGCGCCGCTGGGCAATTTGTCGAAACGGTGCTGCGCCTGGAAGTGCACTTCGTCGCGCAGCAGCGCCGCTGCGTCGGCGCTCATGAACGGATAAACCTCGGGCGCGGTTTTGCTCCACCATTCCGGGCCGCGCGGGTTTTTCATCCGGCCTTCGTAGGTCTGGCCGGCCAGATGCATTTCCGCAAGGATTTCGCCGATCTGTGCGCAATGGTTGGCGTTCGGCTCCATCACCGATTCGCCGGCCAGCCGGGTGGCGATTACCGATGGCTTGCCGTTCAGCTCGGTCAGCGTTTCGTTGCGCAGGTTGGCGATCGGTGCCGGGCAGGCGATGCCGTGGCGTGCCAGATGCGACATCAGGTTGATGTAGAACGGCAGCTCTCGCATCGACAGGCGCTCGAACAGCGTCAGTACATAGCGGCCGTGGCTGGTGGTAAGGAAATAATTGGTGTTCTCGATGCCGGCCAGAATGCCTTTCAGTTCAACCAGCGAGCCGATCGAATAGTTCTTGAGGCGGGCGGACATTTCGTCCGGCGTGACGGTAGTAAAAACGGACATGGCTGGTCGTGATTGCCTGATTCGGTGATAGACGCGATTTTAGGGGGTAGGGCCGGGTTTTGGCGAATAAAACCCGGCCGCTGTGCTCAAAAACGTTTCAATACCCATTGCGGCACGCTCAGTTTCGGCCCCATCGCATCGGTACGGTGCAGATTGCCGCCGCCATCCTCGTCGATCAGATAGTACTCGGGGCCGACTTTCGGCTTCACCTTCATCATGTACAGGCGGCCGTTGATGCGATATTCCTGAATGATGTCGTCGCCTTTCTGCACGATGGTGACTTCCGGCTCGGCCGTGGCATCCTCTGCCGCAGTGTCCGGGCCGCTGATCGGCGGTGGCGGCGGCACTTTCACCGGCTCCGGCGGTTCGGCGGCGATTGCAGGCAATGCGGCCAGCAGGCCGGCGAGCATCAGCAGAGGTTTGCGCATCGATAAAACTTTCATTACAGGCTGAACTGCATTTCGCGCTCGGTGGGCGACAGTTCGAAGCCGCGGGTTTCGTAGAATTTGAATATGGCGTCGACAACCTGTTTCGGTTCGTCGTAAATCTGGATCAGTTGCATGTCGTCCGGGTCGATCATGGCCTCGCTGACCAGCGTGGCGCGGAACCAGTCGACCAGCCCGGCCCAGAACTTGCTGCCGACCAGAATAATCGGCATCTTGCGCGATTTGCCGGTCTGGATCAATGTCAGCGCTTCGGAAAGCTCATCCAGCGTGCCGAATCCGCCCGGCATTACCACATAGGCGGTAGCGTGCTTGACGAACATTACCTTGCGGGCAAAAAAGTGGCGGAAGGTCTGGCTGATGTCCTGATACGGGTTGGTGTTCTGCTCGTGCGGCAACTGGATGTTGAGCCCGACCGAGGGCGATTTGCCGTAGAACGCCCCCTTGTTGGCGGCTTCCATGATGCCGGGGCCGCCGCCGGAGATCACCGCAAAGCCGGAATCCGACAGCAGGCGTGAGATTTCTTCGGTGAGCTTGTAATATGGATGGTCGCGCGCAGTGCGGGCGCTGCCGAACAGGCTGATCGCCGGCTGGATCTGCTGCAGCCGCTCGGTCGATTCGACGAATTCGGCCATGATTTCGAATACGCGCCACGATTCGCGCGCCTGGAACGAACGGGTGATCACGCCGGGATCGACGATTTCGGGTAGTTTGTCTTTCAGGCTCATATTCTTGCCACCTCTTTTTTGCAAGGACTGCCGGCCAGCGGCCGCAGACCCCATTTTGTTATGAAAACGCTACTGCTTGTTGACGGCTCATCCTATCTCTACCGCGCTTTTCACGCCCTGCCGGAATTGCGCAACCGCTCAGGCCAGCCGACCGGCGCCCTGTACGGCATCATCAACATGCTGCGCCGGCTGAAAAAAGACCAGCCGCACGATTATTGCGCCGTGGTATTCGACGCCAAGGGCAAAACCTTCCGCGATGACTGGTACCCCGACTACAAGGCCAACCGTCCGCCGATGCCGGAAGATCTGCGTGCGCAGATAGAACCGGTGCATGCAGCGGTGCGCGCCGAAGGCTTTCCCATTCTCATCATAGACGGCGTGGAGGCGGATGACGTGATCGGTACGCTGGCCGGGCGTGCGTGGCGCGAAGGCATCCGCACCGTGATCTCGACCGGCGACAAGGATATGGCGCAGCTGGTCAACCCGCATGTGTCGCTGGTCAACACCATGAGCAACGAAACGCTCGACGAAGCCGGTGTGGTTGCAAAGTTCGGCGTGGCGCCGCAGCGTATCGTCGATTACCTGAGTCTGATCGGCGATACCGTGGATAACGTTCCCGGTGTACCCAAGGTCGGGCCGAAAACGGCGGTCAAATGGCTGGCCGAATACGACAGTCTCGACAACATCATCGCCAATGCCGCCAAGATCGGCGGCGTGGTCGGGCAGAACCTGCGCGATACGCTCGAATGGTTGCCAATGGCGAAACGGCTGGTGACGATCAAATGCGATCTGCAGTTGCCGCAGGGGCCGGCCGATCTGGTGCCGCAGCCGCAGGACACGGCAACATTGGCGGAGTTGTTCGAGCGTTTCGGATTCAAGACCTGGCTACGCGAGATTCAGGCGACGGCCCTGCAGACCAATGCCAATGCGGTCTCCAGTCC
>CALMFQ010000267.1 GCA_937863215.1 uncultured Pseudomonadota bacterium | reverse complement strand
ACCCTGCCCGGCACCGTCCCCCCCGACCTGCCACAAGCCGGCCGCAGCTGGTATCTGCAGGCGAGCTACAAAATGTAATTGCAGCCGTAGGATGGGTTGAGCGCCAGCGATACCCATCGCCCCGTCCCCGAGCCAGCGCCGCCGTTGGGTATCGCGTTGCTCCACCCAAGCTACGCACCCACGCCGCCGCGCTGCTTTACCCTGGCTGGCCGGGTAATGCCGGATTGCCGCTCCGGGGTTCGGTTGACATGCAGTTCACGCGATCTGTGCAAGCCATGTCAACGGTGCCTAGAATTAAGGCTCTGCCTGGCGGTGATTCATGAAAAAAAGACGTTTCATTGCGCTGTTGCTGGCGGCCATGTTCGGTGGCCCGTTGCCGGCTGCGTTTGCGCAGCAGGAGCCGTTGCTGGTGGTCTATCCGGCGCCCGAGTCGCCGGACGACAAGCGCGATCTGGATATGCAGGAATTGCTCAAGCTGGCGCTCGATCGCACGGTTGCCTCGCATGGCCCGTACCGGCTGCAGGCGTCGGAGCCGATGAACGAAAACCGCTATCGCGCATCGCTGCGGCACGGGGTGAAGATTTCGCTGGCGTGGCTGTCGGTTACTGCCGAAACCGAGCGCGATTTTCTGCCGGTGCGCATACCGCTAAGGCGCGGCATTCTCGGCTATCGCGTGTTCATCATCCGCAAACAGGATCAGGCGCGCTTCGCTGCGATTCATTCCGCATCGCAGTTGAAAGCGCTGCGCATGGGCCAGGGCACCGGCTGGAACGATGTGCCGTTGCTGCGTGCCAACGGCTTCAATGTAGCGATCGGCGCCAGTTACGCCAGTCTGTTCGAGCAGCTGGCCAATGGCCGGGTCGATTATCTGTCGCGCGGTATCAACGAAGCATGGCAGGAGGTGGCGGCGTTCCACGCGCAATACCCGGAGCTGATGGTTGAGCCGACGCTGATGCTGTATTACCCGTGGCCGAAATATCTGTATGTGAATCGCAAGGACCGGGCGCTGGCGCAGCGCCTGCAGCTGGGGCTGACGCTGGCACAGCAGGATGGCAGCTTCGAGCAGCTGTTCCGCCGTTATCATCAGCAGGATATCAAACGCGCCGATTTTGCCCGGCGGCAGGTTTTCTGTGTCGATAACCGGCTGTTTCCCGATGGTTTTCCTGCAGAATCGCAGCGCTGGTGGTTCCGGCCCGACGAGAGTTTTCCCTGTCTCGGGCCGGCGGCGTCACCAGATAAAAAACAGTAGCGACCAGGCCCAGATCACTCCGGCCACGCCCGGCAGCAGCAACAGTGTGCCTGCCAGCGCGCGCCCTGCACCGGCCGGCCATAGCTGCCGCCCCGCCAGCCACACTGTCCACGCTGCCGCCAGGCCGAGCAGAGCCATGCGAGCCTGCGGCAGCCAGTGCAGTACCAGCCCTTCGGTCTTGAGCATGCTGACGGTCAGCGCCGACAGGCCGAGAAATACGCCGCAGCCGGCCAGCGGTGTCAGCGCGTAACCAAGCCTGATGGTGTTGGCGCGCAGCCTGCCCGGCTGCGTGCCGGCCGCGGCTGCCAGCCACAACAGCACCCAGCTGCCCAGCAGCAGTGCGACACCGACGATGTAGGCGCAGATCGCC
>CALMFQ010000266.1 GCA_937863215.1 uncultured Pseudomonadota bacterium | reverse complement strand
GTGAAAAAGCCATCGCCCATTACCACAAGCTGCGCATCGACCCGCAAACCAAGCGGCTGGTGTTTTCCGACGGCCTGAATCTGCCGCGCGCAATCGAGCTGTACCGCCACTTCCGTGGCCGCATCCCGACCAGCTTCGGCATCGGCACCGATCTCTCCAACGATACGCCGCACAAGGCGCTCAACATCGTGATGAAAATCACCGCCTGCAACGGCCAGCCGGTGGCCAAGCTGTCGGACGCGCCGGGCAAGACGCTGTGCGAAGACCAGACCTTCCTCGCCTATCTGCGGCAGGTGTTTGCTCATCCTGCAGAGCAATAGGGGCGGGGGCCCTGCAGGCCAATAGCAGAGCGGCCTGCAGCCTGACTTTTAGAAATGGGGTAAGGAATATGGCAAGCCTGAAAATCACCGTCGGCCAGATCAACCCGACCATTGGCGATATCGACGGCAATATCGCGCTGATGCAGCGCGCGGCGCAGCAGGCGGTGGCCGATGGCGCGCGGTTGCTGGTGTTTCCCGAGCTGTCGCTGACCGGCTATTACCCGGCCGACCTGCTCGACGAAGCGGATTTCCTCGCCCGCGTCGATGCCGGGCTGCAGCGCCTGCTGGCTGCCACCCGCGCTACGCCGGGGCTGCACTGGGTGATCGGCGCGCCGATTCGCCGCGACGGGCCGGGCAAACACCTGCAGAACTGCCTGCTGGTGCTGGCCGACGGCAAGCTGGTGTTGCGCTACGCCAAACAGCTGCTGCCGACCTACAACATCTTCGACGAACGCCGCCACTTCGAGCCGGGGCCGGATGTCGGCCGCGTGTTGCGTATCGGCGATTGCCAGATCGGTTTCCTGATCTGCGAAGACGGCTGGAACGACGCCGGCGAGGATTACGCGGTCAACCCGTTCCAGCGGCTGGCCGATGCCGCGCCCGAACTGGTGGTATCGATCAACGCCAGCCCGTCGAATGTCGGCAAGCGTGAGCAGCGCCACAGTTTGTTTGCCGCCGCCAGCCGGCGCCACAACTTGCCGCTGCTGTACGTCAACCAGATCGGCGGCCACGACCAGCTGGTGTTCGACGGCGCATCGTTTGCGGTTACGCCGCAACAGGGCGTGGTGTTCGAAGCGCAGCGTTTCGTTGAACAAACCGTGACACTGCAGTTCGCCAACGGCGGTTTCGCTGCCGGCAATGGCGCGGCACTGCCGGCGGTCGATCCGGCCGGGCTGCCGGTGATGGAATTCTACCGGCGCCAGATCGTGCTCGGCCTGCGCGACTACGCGCGCCGCTGCGGCTTCGGCAAGGCCGTGGTCGGCAGCTCCGGCGGCATCGACAGCGCGCTGACGCTGGCGCTGGCGGTTGAAGCGCTCGGCGCCGCCAACGTGGTCGGCATCACCATGCCGTCGCGTTTTTCCA
>CALMFQ010000265.1 GCA_937863215.1 uncultured Pseudomonadota bacterium | reverse complement strand
GACAAATTCGGTCGCGGCATCGGTCATCACCACCTGTACCTGATAACCGGCTTTGACCAGCAAGCGCGTCAGTTCGGCCGATTTATACGCGGCAATGCCGCCGGTGATACCTAGCAGGACAGTTTTTTGCGATGCGGACATGAAGCGGGCGCCGGATGAAAAGATGGCGCAAGTTTAACTCAGCGGCGCGGCGGCGTAAAAAACCTTGAACCGGAGCGGTTGTTCAAGACTTTCAGGAATCAGCCGCCGGTCATCGACATGAAGCGCACCAGCTTCAGTGGCTGTTCGCGGAATTCGTGGCGTTCCGGTTTCAACTCGATCGCTTCGCGGATCGCCGCCTCGATTTCGGCATCGGTCGCGCCGCCGCGCAGCAGCGGGCGGAGTTCGTAGCGTTCTTCCTGGCCCAGGCACATGTACAGGGTGCCATCGACCGACAGGCGTACGCGGTTGCAGGTGGCGCAGAAGTGTTGCGAAATCGGCGTGATGAAGCCGATGTTGAACTGCCCGTCCGGGCTGCTCAGATAGCGTGCCGGGCCGGCGCCGAGCGGGGTGATGCGTTCGATCAGGCCGAAACGGTTTTTCAGCCGGTCGGCAACCGGCTGCAGGTCGAGATACTGGGTGTTGCGGCCGGTGTCGCCCATCGGCATCGCTTCGATCAGGCGCAGGATGAAGCCGTGCTGCTGGCAGAATTCGACCATATTGTCGATTTCGTCGTCGTTGGAGCCCTTCATCGCCACCATGTTGATCTTGATCGGTGCGAAGCCTTCTTCCTTGGCTGCCAGCAGGCCGGCGATGACTTTTTCGTAGCTGTCGCGGCCGCAGATTTTGGCAAAGCGATCCGGTTTCAGCGAGTCCAGACTGACGTTGATACGGCTGACGCCGGCCTGTTTCAGCGCGGTAGCGTGGCGGGTTAGCTGGGTGGCATTGGTCGATAGTGACAGGTCGCGCATGCCGGGCAACGCCGACAGGCGCGCAGCCAGATCCGGCAGATTACGCCGCAGCAACGGCTCGCCGCCGGTCATGCGCACGCGTGCGACGCCGAGGCGGGCGAAAATGCCGATCAGGCGTTCGATTTCGTCGAAAGTCAGCCAGTGCGCCGGCTCTTCGAAATCGCGAAAGCCCTCCGGCATGCAATAGGTACAGCGCAGGTCGCAGCGGTCGGTTACCGACAGGCGCAGGTAATCGACGCGTCTGCCGAAACGATCGATCAAGTCAGCCATGCTTCAGTCCTTTTCCACTCCAACCTGCCGCCATTGTAAAGAATCGGCTTACAGCAGGGCAGTGGCCGATGTGATTATGCCGTCCTCGTCCACATAGACGAATTCGCCCGGCTCGAAAGTAATCCCTGCAAACGTTACGGGTATGTTCTTGTAGCCGGCGCCCTGCTTGATGCTCTTCAGCGGATTGGTGTTCAGTGCGCGCACACCGATATCGATGCCGTTGATCACGCCCGAGTCGCGGATGCAGCCGTAGACGATGATGCCTTCCCAGCCGTTTTTCTGCGCCATTGCGGCGATCAGGTCGCCGACCAGTGCGCAGCGCAGGCTGCCGCCGCCGTCCACTACCAGTACCTTGCCGGTGCCGGGTTCGGACAGCAGGTCGCGCACGAACACATTGTCCTCGAATACCTTGACGGTCTGGATCTGGCCGTGGAAGCGGGTTTTGCCACCGTAAGCCTGGAACATCGGCGTGGCTACCTTGACCTTGCCTTCGTTCTCGTCGCACAGGTCCGGGGTCTGGAATGTCATCTGTCTTTCCTTAGTAATTCATTGGGTTAGTCAATGCAATCGGGGTATTGTTCAGTTTGTGCCAATACCGGCGATCCAGCGAGTATAGAGCCGGTCGGCGACGGCGTGTAGTGCCGCGAGCCGTTGCTGGAGGTCGATCTGCATCTGCTCCGGCCGTTGCACCGTCGGCACCGGGTTGGCGGCGATTTCTGCCACGCCGCTGTCGCACCAGCTGGCAATCATCTCGGCGGTCATTTCCACATGGCATTGCATGCCCAGATGTTTGCCCAGGCTGTAGACCTGATTGGTGCAGTCTGTGCTGCCAGCCAGCCGCACCGCGCCGGGCGGCAGCGAGAAGGTTTCGCCGTGCCAGTGAAAGCCGAGAAAATGTTTGATCTCGCCAAACCAGTGTTGCGCCTCGGGAGCATCGGCAATCTCAAGCGGTAGCCAGCCGATTTCCTTGACCGGGTTGCGCGTCACCACGCCGCCCAGCGCCTTGGCGATCAGCTGCCCGCCGAGGCAATGGCCGAGCAGCGGGATATCGGCGGCATGCGCTTTGCGAATCAGCTCGAACAGCGGCGGCAGCCATGGCAGGTCGTCGTTGACGCTCATCGGCCCGCCCATGAACACCAGCCCGGAATAGGCGGCCGGATCGGCCGGCACAGCGGCGCCCTGATCGATGGCGATCAGTTGCCACGGCAGACCGTGGCGGTCGAGAAAGTCACCCAGATAGCCGGCACCTTCGGTGCGGGCATGACGGAAAATGGCGATCGGTTGCATGGTTTCACTCATGTGTTATCAAATCGTTCCGGCAGCGTGCAACTCGGCAATCGCTGCATCGCTGTAGCCAAGGCGCTGCAGAATCGCGGCATTATGCTCGCCCAGTGCCGGCCCCAGCCATTCGGTACTACCCGGGGTCTCGCTCAGCTTGGGCACGATGCCGGGGATGCGGAATGGCTTGCCGTCCGGCAGTTTGGCCATTTCCAGCATGCCGCGCGCGATGAACTGCGGGTCGCGGAACATGTCTTCGGCAGAGTAGATGCGCGATGCCGGCACTTCGGCGCGCTCCAGTATTGCCAGCACGTCAGCCTCGGTATGCGCGGCTACCCATTGGTCGATCAGGGCGTAGATTTCATTACGCCGCGCATCGCGGCCGGCGTTGTCGGCCAGACTGGCATCGTTGGCCAGGTCGTCGCGGCCGATGGCGGCCATGAAACGCTTGAAAATCGCGTCGCCATTGGCGCCGATCTGGATATGTTTGCCGTCGCTGCTGCTGTGGATGCTCGATGGCGTGATGCCGGGCATGATGTTGCCGGTGCGTTCGCGCACGAAGCCGAACACGTCGAATTCCGGCACCAGGCTTTCCATCATCGCAAACACCGCTTCGTACAGCGCCACATCCACCACCTGGCCCTTGCCGCCGTTGACCTCGCGGTGGCGCAGCGCCATCTGTGCGCCGATCACGCCCCACAGGGCGGCAATCGAATCGCCGATGGAAATGCCGGTGCGCACCGGCGGCCGATCCGCGAAGCCGGTGACATAACGCAGCCCGCCCATCGATTCACCCACCGCGCCGAAGCCGGGTTGATCCTTGTACGGCCCGCTCTGGCCAAAGCCGGACAGGCGCAACATCACCAGTCCGGGGTTGATTGCCGATAGCTGCTCCCAGCCGAGACCGAGTTTTTCCATCACGCCGGGGCGGAAGTTTTCGATGACGATATCGGCTTCGCTTACCAGCTGGCGCAGAATCTGTTTACCCGCTTCATGTTTCAGATTCAGCGTCAGCGACTGCTTGTTACGCGCCTGCACCAGCCACCACAGGCTGGTACCTTGGTAGAGTTTGCGCCATTTGCGCAACGGGTCGCCGCCGTCGGGCGATTCGATCTTGATCACTTCGGCGCCGAATTCGGCC
>CALMFQ010000264.1 GCA_937863215.1 uncultured Pseudomonadota bacterium | reverse complement strand
GGCCCTTGATCTGTACCACCTTGTCGGCTTCGGCCAGGCTGACGTTGCCGGCCGGCAAATCCTGATTCTCGTTGCGCACCGCGCTGACGACTTCGTTGACGCTGATACCGAACGCCTGCAGTTTTTCCACATCCAGCCAGACGTTGATCTGGCGCTTCAAGCCGCCGACCACAGTCACCCGGCCGACGCCCTTGACTGTCTGCAGCCGTTTGACGATCAACTGCTCGGCACGGGTGGTCAGCTGGCGCAGGCCGACGCTGTTGGACGCCAGGCCGAGCGAAATCACCGGCATTTCGTCCGGGTCCATGCGCGAAATCACCGGCTCCTTGATCTCGCTGCGGAAACCGGCGCGCACCACCGCCACTTTCTCGCGCACGTCCTGCGCCGCCACGTCCGGATTGACGCTGAGCTGGAACTCGGCCACCACCACCGACTGGCCTTCATACGAATAGGAAAAGACGTTCTTCATGCCGCTGATGGAATTGAGCTGCTCTTCCATCTTGCGCGAGATTTCCGATTCGACAATCTCCGGTGCGGCGCCCGGATATTGCGTGGTGACTACCACGATGGGGAATTTGACCTCGGGGAACTCTTCGACCGACAGGCCTTTGTAGGAAAACAGGCCGAGCACCATCAGCGCCACCATCATCATGGTGGCAAAGACGGGATTCTGGATGCTGACGCGGGTGAACCACATGGCACGTTCCCCTTATTGGCCCGGCAGTTTGACTGCCATGCCCGGTTTGATGTCGCGCAATTTGGCCAGCAACACCTTGTCGCCCGCCTGCAGCCCGGCCGTAATCGCCACCCGGTGCGTTCCCTGATCGACTGCACCGAGCTTGATATTGCGCCGTTCGGCCGTGCCATTTTTCACCAGCAACACATGGTCGCCCGCCTCGTCCCGGCGCACCGCCGACAACGGCAATACCAGCGCGGTCTGCGGCTGTGTCAGCCACAGCTGGCCCTGGACGAACATGCCGCCGCGCAGCTCGTTGTCCGGATTGGGAATGCGTGCATACAACGTCAGCATGCGCGAGCCGGTTTGCGCCACCGGATTGATGCGCACTACCTTGCCCTCGAAATTGCGCGTACCGAAGCCTTCGACGGTAAAAGTCACCGGCTGGCCGACGCGCATCTGCGCCGCCTGCGCCAGTGGCAGATTGGCTTCCAGCTCCAGTTCCGACAGATCGACCAGGCCCAGCAATTTGACGTTCATGCCAACGCGCTGCCCCGGATTGACCGAGCGCTCGGCCACCATGCCGGCAAACGGCGCCCGCACCTCGGCCACTGCCAGCGCCTTGCGGGCGATATCCACTTGCGCCGCCTGGGCGCGGTAGCTGGCCTCGTTGACCTGCAACTGGTTTTCGATCGATTCGAACGACGTCTGCGAAATGAAGTTTTGCTGCAGCAGATCCTTGTTGCGCAGCAGATTCTTGCGTGCCAGGTCCAGCTGCGCCTTGGTCGCGTCCAGCTGCGCCTGCTGCGCCGCCAGGCGCGCCTTGACGTCGCGCAGGTCGAAGCGCAGCAGCGGCTGGCCCTTCTTCACCGCTTCGCCGGGGCGCACGAACACATCCTCGACCGCCGCCTCGACCTCGGCCGACAACTGCGTCTGCTGCCACGGCTGCAGCGTGCCGGTAAGCGCAACCGACTGGCTGAAACGGCTCGATTCGACCACGGCGATATCGTTGGCCAGCAGCTCGGCCACCCGCTTGGGCGCGGCCACTGGCGCCGCTGCCGGCGTGGCGACTGGCGCCGCCTGCAGGGCGCCGCAGTAGATGGCGCCGGCCAATGCCAGCAGGGCGACGCGGGGCAAACGAGGGAAATTGTCAGAACGTGCAGCCATGATTTATTCCTGCCCGCCGCTGGCGGGTGTAGACGATGAACAAGCCGGTTGCGGGCCTACGCCCTGCCACACCAGCTCGGCTATTTTCGGCATCAGTTGTTTCAGGTCGATCAACTCCGGATTGGCCAGCCACGCCAGCACCAGCCCGTCGATCAGCGCGCCCCAGAACACCGCGGCGACAAACGAATCGGCATTGCAATTGCTATGACCGCGCTGTTTCAGTTGGTCCAGCAGGCTCTGGCTGAAGGCATACGACTGGCGATACACCGCGCCGATACGCTGATGCACCGCCTCGTCGCGTGCATGGCCAATAAATTCCATGAATAGTCGCGGCCAGTCGCGGTCGCTCTCGATGCGCTCGACCAGCTGCATCAACACCTGTTGCATACTGGCAAACGGCTCGTACGCTTGTTCCGGGTTATGTGTCTGGTCGAAGCTGCCGGCAATTTCGGCGGTATCGCGCTGGAAGCGCGCGTCGAGCAAGGCGAGAAACAGATCGGCCTTGCTCTGGAAATGCCAGTACACCGCGCCCTTGGTCAGCCCGGCATCGGCCGCCACCTCATCGAGCGAGGCGCCGTGATAGCCCTTGCGTGCGAACACGCGCGCCGCGCTGGTAATGATGCGCTCGCGGGTATCGGCGGCCGGCGTTTCCGCCGCTGCCGGCTTCAGCTGCAACCAGTCGGCAAAGGCGGATTTGGGCCCGAGAATGCGCTTGGCCGCCTGCCACGAAACCCCGGCACGCGCACCGATCGCCGCGTAGCCGATGCTCGCCAGCGGCTGCTCGGCGGCCAGCGCCCGCAATGCGGCAACGACACGCTGATGAATCAGGGCAGGGCTGTTTCGATCTTCCATACCGGCGAGTATGCTCAATACCGGCAAGTATGTCCATAGCATTGCCGCTGCACGTGGCAAGCGACTCAGCCTATACTGCAGGGCCATCTTTTCTGCCCGAGATTCATGCCCAACATCGTCAAACACGTGCTGCTGGCCGGCGCCAGTGGCCTTACCGGCGGCCAACTGCTACAGCTGCTGCTGGCCGACCACGATATCGAGCGGGTAACGGCGCTGGTACGCACGCCACTACCGGTCAGCCACCCCAAGCTACAGCAGCAGGTGATCGATTTTTCTACGCTGGAAGCGCGGCGCGAGCTGGTTCAGGCGGATGCGGTGTTCTGCTGCCTGGGAACAACGATGCGCCAGGCCGGCAGCCAGGCGCATTTCAAGACGGTGGATTATTTCTACCCGCTGACGCTGGCAATGCTGGCAAAAATGAACGGCGTCAAACGCTTTGCCGCGATCTCCTCGCTCGGCGCCAACGCCGATTCGGGCAATTTCTATCTGCAGGTCAAGGGCCAGCTGGAGCGTGCGCTGCAGGCACTGGATTTCGAACAGCTGGTAGTGGTGCGCCCGAGCCTGCTGCTCGGCGAGCGCAAACAGTTCCGCGCGGCGGAGCGGCTGGGGATTGCCGCTGGCAAGCTGGTGGCGCCGCTGCTGTGCGGGCCGTTGCAACGCTATCGGCCGATCGCGGCCGAAGCGGTAGCGTGGAATCTGCTCAATGCGGTAGTGCATGACGGCCCGGGCCGCCATACGCTGGAATCGGCACAATTGGCCGCGCGCTACGAGCAGGCCCGATGCACACACTGAACCTGATCGGCGCCGGGCGTGCCGGGCAAACGCTGGCGCGACTGTGGAGCACGCAGGGATTGCTGCAAGTGCAAGCGGCGGTGTGCCGCAGACTGGAACACGCGCACGCTGCCGTCGACTTCATCGGCAGCGGCCAACCGCTGGCCGGGCTGG
>CALMFQ010000263.1 GCA_937863215.1 uncultured Pseudomonadota bacterium | reverse complement strand
ATCAAGGTGTTGCTACCGGGCGGCTTGACCCGATACATTCCCGCAGGAACAATTGCATGACATACCAGATTCCACCCCAGGCGCAGGCCATTTTGCGCCAGCGTATCCAGGACCGCGAAATGGCCAACCGACTCCTGGAAGACGCCATCAATCTCACGCTGGCCGCCATCGGCGCGCCACCAGGAGCAAAAATCAATGTCGGGCGCGACGGCAGCATGACGGTAGTTCTGCCTGCTGTCATTGAAGCCGCACCAGCAGCGTGATGTACAGATAAGGGGAGATTATCAGACCATGATTGTCGGTCGCGACGCGCTACAACAGCCAGCCCTGCGCATACAGATCGTGCCCGTGCCCGAACTAGGCGGCGATATCATCCTGCGCGAGCTGAGCGCAGCGGACGTCCACAGGCTGGCCGCGGCAGGCCGGGACCTGGCTGCCGATGATGCGCTGGCCAACCTGCACACGACGGCGTTCCTCCTCTCGCTGTGCTGGGTGGACGAAAACGGGCAGCGGGTGATGACCGGCGAACACGACATCGAGACAGTGCTCAACGCGTGGCCGTTGGAGCTGCTGAATCGGTTGGGGCAGGCGGCCAGCGTAGCCACCGGGCTGACGTCCACCGCGAAGGACGACGCCAAAAAAAAATGATGGCGCCGGATGACCCGGCGCGTTCGTGGCATTTTCTGGCATTACAGCTGGGCGGCACGGTGGCAGAGCTGCAGGCACGGCTCTCCTACCGGGAGTGGGTTGACTGGTGCGCGTATTTCGAGCTGACGCAGGCACCGCCCGGGGACAAGCCGGCAGCCCCGCCACCCATCCCCGGCCCAGCGCCAGCAGCCAGCGGCAATCCGCTCCTCAATAAGTTCAAGGCGATCATAGGCCAGACATGAGCGTTATCGATACCCTGACCGTCAAACTGGTTGGCGATTCCAGCCAGTACACAAAGACCCTCGACACAGCCCAGACCGCCACGACGAATTTCAGCCAGTCGGCTACCAAGGCGCTCGCTGCCATCGGCATCGGCCTGAGCATGGCCGCGGCGGCCCAGGCCATCACCGCATACGCTGGTACGGCGATCCGTGCCGCGTCGGACCTCTCGGAGACGATCAACAAAACGTCTGTGGTCTTCGGCCAAAACGCGCAGGCGCTACTGCAATGGTCCACCACAGCAAACCGTGCGTTGGGCATGAGCCGTAATGAGGCTCTTGCTGCCGCGGCAAATTTCGGCGGTCTATTCACAGCGATGGGGATGGGCCAACAGCCAGCAGCGGAAATGAGTCGTAGCTTGGTGAAACTGGCCGCTGATATGGCGAGCTTCAACAACATTGATCCCGCGGTAGCTCTGGAAAAATTGCGCTCTGGGTTGGTTGGGGAGACTGAGCCGCTACGCTCACTCCAGATCAATATCTCGGCAGCGACAACCCAACAGCGTGCGCTGGCAATGGGGTTGGCGGAAACTGCCGACGCGCTGACGCCGCTCATGCTGGCTCAAGCCCGCTACTCCCTGATCATGGAGCAATCCAGAATGCAGCAGGGCGACTTTGGGCGCACGTCGGGCGGACTGGCCAACCAACTACGCACACTGTCGAGCAGCATGACGGATGTGGCGGCAACCGTGGGCACTGGTCTGGCGCCTGCCTTTACCGATCTGGTAACGGCGACCAACAACTTCGTGCAAGACGCCATGCCGTCGATCCAGGAGTGGGCCGACACTGCCAACAGCAAATTTGAAGGGATCGCCCAGAACATTGCCATCCTGGTCGCCGCCTATGAGACGCTCAACCGCATCACATCCGGCGGTGGGGACAGCGCCGGGAAAATGGCGGATGACATCACGGGCAGCTTTTTCAATAGCTCCAACGCGCTGCAGGAAGTGTTCAATCTGGCGATTCAGGCCATTGACGAATGGCGCAAGGCAGCCGACTATGCGCGGGACCCAACGGAGAAACTGACCGCAGAACTTATTGCGCTCGATCATGATGCGGCACGGGCAGCCGCGGGACTGGATGCCACCACCAACGCCGCGGCGCGTACAGCGCCACAATTGACCGCCACCCAACTGGCGGCCTGGTCCGCGGCCTTGGGCCTCGACAAGATGACCATTGCAGCGCAGATTCTCTCCAGCCAGATGGATGCAATGGCGAGCCGGATGGCTGGCAACCGAGCAGCCATCGAAAACATGTTCCTGGGCGCGGTGGACATCCTCGGTGCGGAACAGGCAGCCGCACAGGCTGAATCGACGTGGGCCGAACTTCAGGCGCTGCGCAGTGAGTGGATTGCCGACGGCTACAAGGGGCTGGCGCTCCAGGCCAAAGAGAAAGAATATATCGACGCCCAGAACGCGGGCATCCAGCAGCAGCGCGACGAAATCAATGCCGCCAACCGCGCCGCCATCAACTACGCC
>CALMFQ010000262.1 GCA_937863215.1 uncultured Pseudomonadota bacterium | reverse complement strand
GCCAGCGACTGGTTCAACGAAACCGCCGTCACCCTCAGCCGCACCGATGGCGGCTGGCGCCTCGACATCGCGTCGGCATCGCCACGCATCACCGCCGCATTGCGCGGCGCCTGCAATGAGCTCGGCAGCCGCTTTGCCCAGCGCGGCCTCGGCCGGCTCGATACGCGGATTCGTACTACGCGCAATTGGGATGCGCTGGAGGAAGCGACATGATGCCCGGCACCGCAGCCCAAACAAGCAACAAACGGCCGCCATTCGAACGCCGCCGGCGCGCCGACAGCGCCGCGCAGCTGGTCGCATTGCTGGATACGCTGGTGTGCGTGATCGAACCGGCGACCGGTCGCTGCTGCTACAGCAATCCGGCCTTCGAAGCCGTATTCGGCCCGGCCGGCAGCTGGGGCTTTCTCGAATGGATCGAGCAGCAACTTGGCGCTGCCGCTTTCGATAGCCCGGTGCAGATCGACCTGCGCCACCTGCCGGCCGACCGCTGGTATCGGCTGCAGGCACAGGATGTCGACTGGCAGGGCGAGCCGGCGCGGCTGTTCAGCCTGACCGACATCAGCGACCGGGTCGACATCGAACGCCACCGCCAAGTGAACCAGCAGCGACTGTTTTTCACCACCCGCGATCTGTCGGTCGGCGAAATGGGCTCGGTGCTGGCGCATGAGCTGAAACACCCACTGGCGACCATCATCAATCTGGTCAACGGTATCGAGCGCCGCTTGCAAAAACCGGCGACGCAACCGGCCGAACTGCAGCAGGCGCTGGCGATGACGCGGCTGCAGGCGGAGCGCGCCAACGCCATCATCGCCAGGGTGCGCGAATTCGTCCGCCGGCGCGAACCGCGGCGCGAGCCGCTGGCTATCGGCGAGCTGCTGGCCAGCGTGGCGCGGCTGATGGCGCTGGATACCGCTGCGCATCACGTGCGCGTCAGTTTCGCCATCGAGCCCAATCTGCCGCAGGTGCCGGCCGACCGGCTGATGCTGGAGCAAGTGCTGCTCAACCTGATCAAGAATGCCATTGAGGCGATGGCCGATGCGCCGCTGCAGGCGCGCTTTCTACGCCTGAGCGCTGACGGCGAAGCCGGCCAGGTCGTGGTCAGCGTGATCGACAGCGGCGCCGGCATCGGCCCGGAGGCACAGGAGCGGCTGTTCAACCCGTTCTACAGCACCAAGGCCGAGGGGCTGGGCATTGGTCTGGCGCTGTGTCGTTCGCTGATCGAATACCACGGCGGCACGCTGACTTTCGCCAACAACGCCGGCAGCGGCTGCGCCTTCAGCTTCACCCTGCCGTGCGGGGAATCGCTATGAGCCGGCAGGTCTATCTGGTCGACGACGACGACGCATTCCGTTTTTCGCTCACCTTCCTGCTCGAAGGCGAAGGCTACAGCGTCAGCGGTTTCGATTCGGCCGAGCGTTTTCTTACCGAATGCCAGCCGCAGCCGGCCGCCTGCCTGTTGTCGGATATCCGCATGCCGGGCATGAGCGGGCTGCAACTGCAGGACGAACTGATGCGGCGCCGCATTGCGCTGCCGCTGGTGTTCCTCACCGCGCATGGCGACGTGCCGATGGCGGTCGAGGCAATGCGCAAGGGCGCGCGCCATTTTCTGGAAAAGCCCTTCAGCGATCAGCGCATTCTCGAAGTGATCGACGATGCGCTCGCCAGCAGCGCCGCAGCAGCCGATCCGGTAGCCGAACGCATCGCCGCGCTGACGCTGCGCGAACGGCAGATGCTCGACCGGGTGGTGGCCGGCAAATTGAACAAGACCATTGCCGACGAGCTGGACATCAGCATCAAGACCGTCGAACTGCACCGGGCGCGAATGATGGACAAGATGCAGACCAAATCGCTGGCCGAATTGATCCGCATGACCGCGAGGCATCTGACATGAACGCACCGCTACCCAGCGAACTGCCGTGGTGGCACAGCCTGCCGCAATTCGAGCCGGCGGCGGCCGAGTGGCGCAATGCGCTGCTGCGGCAAGCCGCGACACCCTACTGCGCCAGCAATGGCGAAACGCTGCAATGGCATTGGCAACCAACTCTGCAGCCGGGCGATCTATGGCTGCCGCTGCAGGGAGCCAGCCATTTGCTCTGGCTGCGCGTCGATCAGTGCCACGGCTTTGCCGATTGCCCGGCGCAGGGCTGGTGGGCGCTGCAGGGCTGGGCGCGGCAGGTGGCATGGGCAATCGAATACGCACCCTTGGTCGATGGCCTGCGCGCCGCTCTGGGACTGGATCTGGAGCCTGCCCCGCAGACCACGCCAGAAGCGCCCTCCGGGCCGGCATGGGAAATCGGCTTCAGCGTAACCGGCAACGGCCGGCAAATCGCCTGCGGCGCATTGGCCTGGCCGGCGGAACAATTGCTGCCGCCGCTGGCGCCGGGCGTCGCGCCGCTGCTGCGCTGGCA
>CALMFQ010000261.1 GCA_937863215.1 uncultured Pseudomonadota bacterium | reverse complement strand
TTGTGCGGATAACGCTTGAAATCGGCGCGCGCCAGCAGGCAGGCATCGTTGAGCGAGGCGTGGTTGAGCCTGTCGGCAAACACCGCATCGCCGCGGCCAAGCAGCGCGGTAATCAGCGCCAGATTGGCCATGTAGCCGGTGGCAAACAGCAGCGCATCGGCCAGGCCGACGAACTGCGCCAATCTGCGCTCCAGTTGTTCGTGCGCCAGACTGTGACCGGCTACCAGATGCGCCGAGCCGGCGCCGACACCCCAACGCGCCGCGCCAGCCTGCGCTGCGGCAATCAGCTGCGGATGATTGGCAAGGCCAAGGTAATCGTTGCTGGCAAAAGCCAGATAATCGACGCCATCCACCTGCAATTGCGTGCTGCAGGCGCTGGCATGCGCCACCCGGCGGCGGCGGCGTGCCTGTTGCTGCAGTTGCGCCAGTTGCGGCGCGAAATCCGGCGCGGGCATGGGTCAGAATTCGAGTTTGAATACGTCGAGAATGATCTGGCTGCTGCGCGCAATGCGCACCAGCCGACCGTCGATGGTGACCAGAATCGTGCCGCCCGGCTGCGGCGGCAACGCCTGCAGGATCTCGCGCGTCACCGGCTGGGCGTAGGCGTACACCTGCGGATCGATACGCACTCCGGGGCGCAGCCGTTTCTCCCAGCCTGCCGGCAAGGGCTTGTCGCGCTCGACGCGTTTCTGCAATCCGGGCGGCAGGTGCGACAGGTCTTGCGGCGGACGCAGGCCGAAACAGCTGTCTTCCTGCTGGCACCACAGTTTGTAGGCGGCACGATCGCTGTTGCTGAATTTCGGCCGTGCCGGCGCATGGCGCGTACCGGCGCGCGCCGGCTCGTGCTGCCGGTAATAATCGCCGTGGCGATCCTGGCCGTACAACACATCGTCGCGCGCGTGGCGCGTATGATTGTGCAGGGCATTCAGTTCGTCGTCGGCCCAGGCCAGGCCGGCCACCAGCAGCATGGCCAAGGCTGCGCTGCGGAAAATCGGTTGCATGCGGGTTCCAGAAGCTGCCGCGTTACAGCGGCGACATATCCAGTTTAGCCAGCAGCGCGCGATCCTGATCGGCTTGCGGATTGCCGGTGGTGAGCAGCTTCTCGCCGTAGAAAATCGAGTTGGCGCCGGCGAGGAAGCACAGCGCCTGCATTGCCTCCGGCATCTGCTGCCGGCCGGCCGACAGGCGCACCAGCGAGGTGGGCATGGCGATGCGCGCCACGGCGATGGTGCGCACGAATTCGCTCCAGTCGATCTCCTCCGCACCGTTCAGCGGCGTGCCCGGCACCTGCACCAGATTGTTGATCGGCACCGATTCCGGCTGCGGGTCGAGATTGGCCAGCTCGGCGATCAGTCCGGCGCGCTGCTCGCGGGTTTCGCCCATACCGACGATGCCGCCGCAACACACGTTCAACCCGGCTTCGCGCACCTGGCGCAAGGTATCGAGCCGGTCTTCGTAAGCGCGGGTGCCGACGATGTCGGCGTATTTGTCCGGCGCGGTGTCGAGGTTGTGGTTGTAGTAATCGAGGCCGGAATCCTTCAATTGCTGCGCCTGGCCCGGCTTGAGCATGCCGAAGGTGCCGCAGGTTTCCATGCCCAGCGCCTTGACCGCGCTGATCATCTGTTTCACCTGTTCCAGATCGCGCTGCTTCGGCCCGCGCCACGCGGCACCCATGCAGAAACGGCTGGCGCCGTTGGCCTTGGCGGCGCGCGCGGCCTCGACCACATCGTCGAGCGGCAGCATCTCCTGGCTGGCAACGCCGGTGTCGTGGCGCGCCGACTGCGGGCAGTAGCCGCAATCCTCCGGGCAACCGCCGGTCTTGACCGACAGCAGCGTTGACAACTGCACCTTGTTGGCATCGAAATGCTCGCGGTGCAGCTGTTGCGCGCGGAACAGCAGATCGTTGAACGGCAATGCCAGCAATTCGCCGATCTGCTCACGCGTCCAGCGTTGCTGTGTGGGGTGCGGCTGTTTGGCGGTGTTGCGCTGGATGTCGATCACGCGGTCATTCATGGCGAGCCTCGGGGTATGTGCAATAGTGAGATTGGGCCAATATTCTGCGATCGGCGCGGCACTTGTCAAATCTTCACCGTCATTTAATAAACATCCGCTCATTTATTGAGCAGGCATTACTGCCGCAAGTCTGCGTACTGTGCGGAGCCAGCTCGGCCAATAGCAGCATCTGCAACGGCTGCCACGCGGATTTACCGTGGCTGCCGCAGGCCCGCTGTCCGCGCTGTGCGCTGCCAACGCCGCAAGGAACATTGTGCGGCCAGTGCCTGCGCTCACCGCCGGCATTCGAGCGGACGCTGTGCCAGCTGGCCTACGCCTTTCCGCTCGACGCACTGATCCAGCGCTACAAATACCAGCACCGGCTGGCGCTGGCCGGGCCGCTGGCACAATTGCTGCGCGGTGCGGCGCTGCAATCGGCCGGCGTGGATCTGATCCTGCCAGCGCCGTTGCATCCGCGACGGCTGCGCGAACGCGGCTTCAATCAGGTGCTGGAACTGCTGCGGCCATGGGCCGACCGGGGCGCGCTACGGCGCGACGGGATCAGCCGCCAGCGCGACGATGCGCATCAGGCGGCACTGCCGTGGCAGCAGCGGGCGAAGAACGTCAAAGGCACGTTTGCCTGCCCGCTGGATTTGCGCGGCCAAAAGATAGCCATCGTCGATGATGTGATGACTACCGGCGCCACGCTCAACGAACTGGCGCGTACGCTCAAGCAAGCCGGTGCCGGCGAGGTGGAATGCTGGGTGCTGGCGCGCGCACTGCCGCACGCCGGCCGGTGAGGACTACGGAGTGAACCACAGCGCAGCGTCGTGCAACGGCGTGGCATCCGGCAGCAGCGGGTTGACGATCTGCAGCACACGCCGCTGCGCCAGGCTGGCACGCTGCAGCGGCTGACCGTGATATTGGCGGAACAGCCGCTGGAACGAACCGTCCGCCAGTGCGCGCCGCAACCCGGCTTCGATCTGCCGCGCCAGCTCGGTGCGCTGCCGGTGGACGAAAAAATATTCGGCCGTGGGGTAATGCAATGCCAGCCGCGGCTCGATGGCAAACGCACCGGGTTTGTGCGCCTGCAACTCACCGTCGATTTCACTGACGGAACGCGGCACGTAATCGATGCGGCCACGTTCGAGCATGCTGAACAGGCTTTCGTAGCGCGACACCGGGTACACATCCAGCCCGGCATGGCGCAGGATCCGATAATCCGGCCAGTCGTGCCCCTGTGCACCGTGCAGCCGCGCCAGCGGTGCCAGCGAGTCGATAGCGGCAAAACGCGCGGCATCGCCGTTGCGGATCAGCAGCAGGCGCCAACCGAGCAAACCGCGATCGATCGGGATGCGGATCGGCAGCAGTTGCTGTTCACGTTCGACACTGGTCATCGACCAGAATACATCCACCTCCTGCTGCTGCTCAATGCGGCGCAACGCCCTTCCTTGCGGCATCACGGTATCCCCCGGCCGCAACCGGTACGGCAGGCCGAGCTTGGCAAATGCCAGCCGCAGCAGATCGATGCGGTAGGCACTGCGCTCATCGCCATCCGACTCGGGCGGCGGATACACCACCACGCGCGCATCGGCGGCATGCGCCAGCAGCGGTGCGACGCTCAGCCAAGCGAGAAAGTCGCGCCGCGAACAGGAAGCAGGCACACGCTGGACCATGTCTCAGCCAGCCCGGAATGTCAGCCCCTGATGCACCTGTTTGCCAGTCAGCCCGGAGTACCGGTCGAGAAATGCGCTCTTGGCTTGCAGCGGTGACATCGGGTAGATGGTTTGCGGCAGCGCATCGATGCCGTGCAGATAATCCCAATCTTCGGTCGAATACGGCATCAGGTCGCGCTTTTCGGTTGCCAGGGCGATCAGGTCGGCACGCTTGATCGGCGCATAATCGCGGAAATCGACCCCGAACGCCTTGGCAATCAGTGCCGTCACCTTGTCTTCGACAGCGGAAAACTCCGGCATCAGCACTTTCAGCGGCTTCACCATATCGCCCAGATAGGCTTCGGCCGCATCGTGCAGCAGCGCCGCCAGACGGTATGGCTCCGGCACCAGATCGGCAACGATCAGGCTGTGCTGCGCCACCGAGTAGAAATCGCAGGTCTGGCCGTTGAAACGGCACTGGAACGCCAGGCCGTGGGCAATATCCTCGATCGCCACCCTGTCGATCCGCGGTTCGAGCGGGTAGAAACGGTTGCCGAGGTAAGTGGATACGTAAGTTGTTTTAGGTTCTGTTGACATTTGTTTCGCCGCTGCGCTGGTGAGTAAAAAGGCCAGCCA
>CALMFQ010000260.1 GCA_937863215.1 uncultured Pseudomonadota bacterium | reverse complement strand
AGACGCGCGTGCTGACCGGCCTGCCGAAATACGGCAGCAAGGATCGCAAGCGCGGCTCCGGCCTGTTCCGCCGCAAGAAGTCGTCGTTCCAGCCGATTGTCGCCACCCGGGTCGGAGGTTAAACCAGAATGAATTCGATTACCCGTGCCAGCCAGCTGGCAGATGTAGCGCTTGAAGATCAGGCGCCGAGCGGCAAGATTGCCATCGGCAAGCTGCTGTACGAAGCCGGCCGCATCAAGCGCGAAGACGTCGAGCGCGTGAAAAAACTGCAGGCGGAAAAAGGCCTGCGTTTCGGCGAAGCCGCCATCTCGCTTGGCGTCTGCAGCGAAGACGACATCCTGCGCGCCCTGTCGCGCCAGTTTGCGTTCGACTGGATCGCCCCGACCGAAACCAAGCTCGCCAGCGAGCTGAGCGTGGTGTTCGACCCGTTCGGCCGCGCAGCCGAAGCACTGCGCACCGTGCGCGGCCAGCTACTGCTGCGCTGGTTTGACCAGGGCAACCGCACCTTGTCGATCATCGGCCTGCACAGCGGTGCCGGTGTCTCGCACGTAACCGCCAATCTGGCCGTGCTGTTTGCCCAGCTCGGCATGCGCACGCTGCTGATCGACGCCAACCTGCGCAATCCGCGCCAGGAAGCCCTGTTCGCGGTCAAATCGCATGCCGGCCTGTCGGACATGCTGGTGGGCCGCGCCGCACCGGATTCGTTCAACAAGATCAACCAGATCGCCAACCTGTGGCTGTTGAGCGCCGGCCCGATTCCGCCCAACCCGCAGGAGCTGCTGGCGCGACCGAGCTTCTACAACCTGCTGCAGAGCTACCAGAAGCAGTTCGACGTAGTGCTGATCGACACGCCGGCTTTCGACATCGGCGCCGATGCCGAGGTAATCGCCAGTCGCGCCCGCGGCGCGCTGGTGGTGGCGCGCAAGGATGTCGCCAAAGCCAAGGTGGCACGCCAGTTGCAGCAGGACCTGGCCGGCAGCGGCGTCACCCTGTGCGGCGCGGTATTGAACGAATACTGATCCAGCGGCCCGGAACGCTTGGCCAGATCGGCCTGCGCGCCGCTCCAGTAGCGGTCTGCAGGCCAGGCTGCACGCCGCTCTGGTATTGGCTTGCAGGCAGGCAGTAAGTGGCACGGCCGGCTCATCTGCCCGTCAGCCGCATCCAGAGCGCATCGCCAGCCGGTAACAAAACGTCGCCACAATGCCGCGGCGCGCGGCAGGCACCGGCCGTAATCCGAACAACACTTGACCGATACATGCATACATCCACCACCGCCCAACCACCGGCATTCCGGCTCAGCTGGCTACCCGCATTGCTCGGCCTGCTGGCGCTGTACCTGCCCACCTGCCACAGCCTGGCGCATGGCCTGTGGAGCAGCGAGGAACAGGCGCACGGCCCGATCGTGCTGGCGGTCGTGCTGTGGCTGCTGTGGCAGCGGCGCGGCCAACTGCTGCAACTGCCGGCCAGGCCGGCACCGCTGGCCGGCAGCCTGGCCTTGCTGTGCGGCTGTCTGCTGTACGCCATCGGCCGCTCGCAGGACATCCTGATTTTCGAAGTCGGCTCGCAAATCCCGGTGCTGGCCGGCCTGCTGCTGCTCGAATGGGGCTGGCGCGCAGTGCGCCTGTGCGCCTTCCCGCTGTTTTTCCTGATATTCATGGTGCCGCTGCCCGGCGCCTTCGTCGATGCCGCCACCGCATCGCTGAAGCAGCACGTCTCGATCATCGCCGAAAACGTGTTGTACGCCGTCGGCTACCCGATCGCACGCAGCGGCGTCACCCTCACCATCGGCCAGTACCAGCTGCTGGTCGCCGATGCCTGTTCCGGCCTGCACTCGATGTTCTCGCTGTCGGCAATGGGCCTGCTGTATTTCTACCTGATCCGCCACAGCAGCATCGCCCGCAACCTGATCCTGATCGCCGCCATCCTGCCGATGGCCTTCGCCGCCAACATCGTGCGCGTGATGGCACTGGTGCTGATCACCTACCATTTCGGCAACGATGCCGCCCAGGGATTCATCCACAGCTTCGCCGGCATCCTGCTGTTCATCGTCGCCTTGCTCGGCCTGATGGCGCTCGACAGCCTGCTCGGGCTGGTATTCAAGGACAAGAAAGCGAGCCAGGCATGAGCGCATTCAAACTCAAACACCTGCTGGCCGGTACCGCCATGCTGGCTGCAGCCGCCGGAGCGGTTGCACTCAAGCCGACCGTACGCATGGCGCAAAAGCAGCCGGTCAACTTCGAAAGCATGGTGCCCAAGCATTTTGGGCAATGGCAAATTGACCCGACCATCGCGCCCATCGAGGTTGACCCGGAGATACAGGCCAAACTTGGCACCATCTACAGCCAAACCTTGTCGCGCACCTATGTGAATGACCAGGGGCAGAAGGTCATGCTGTCGATTGCCTATGGCGAAGATCAGAACGCCGAGAAGACCCAGGCGCATCGGCCCGAATTCTGCTATCGCGCCCAAGGGTTCGATTTGAATGAAGTGGACGTCATTCCCATGACGGTCGGCGGGCGCAGCGTGGTCGCAAGAAGACTGTTTACGCAGAAAGTAAACCGGCCCGAGCCCGTCACCTACTGGATGACAATTGGCGACAAGGTTGCGCTTCCCGGCTGGCGTCGCAAAGTCACTCAGCTGCAATACGGGCTGCACGGCTACATTGCCGACGGATTGCTGTTCCGCGTTTCGTCGATCGGCGCCGATATGTCCAAAGAATTCGCAATACAACAGACTTTTATTACTGATCTGAACCAGGCCATTCCGGAACAAGTTCGTTCCAGAATTTTCGGTTCGCATTGATTGATGTTTCGAAGGATTAACATGACAAAAAAAGTAGCCCTGATTACCGGCGTAACTGGCCAGGATGGCGCCTATCTGGCCGAGTTTCTGTTGAACAAGGGATATGAAGTACACGGCATCAAACGTCGCTCGTCGCTGCTCAACACTGATCGCATCGATCACCTGTATCAAGACCCGCACGAAAAAGACCTCAAGCTGATCCTGCACTATGGCGACATGACCGACTCATCGAGCCTGGTGCGAGTGATTCAGCAAGTGTTGCCGGATGAAATCTATAACCTGGCAGCGCAAAGCCACGTTCAGGTTTCTTTTGAAGAGCCTGAATACACCGCCAATGCCGACGCCATTGGCGCCCTGCGTATTCTTGAAGCCATCCGGATTCTCGGGCTTGCCAAGAAAACCCGCTTCTATCAGGCATCTACCTCCGAGCTGTACGGTCTGGTGCAAGAAATTCCGCAGCGCGAAACCACGCCGTTCTACCCGCGCAGCCCCTACGCCGTGGCCAAGCTCTACGCCTACTGGATCACCGTCAACTATCGCGAAGCCTATGGCATCTACGCCTGCAACGGCATCCTGTTCAATCACGAATCGCCGGTTCGTGGTGAAACATTCGTTACCCGCAAGATTACCCGCGCCATCTCCCGCATCAAGCTCGGCCTGCAGGACTGCCTGTATCTCGGCAATCTGGATGCACTGCGCGACTGGGGCCATGCCCGCGACTATGTCGAGATGCAATGGCTGATGCTGCAGCAGGATCAACCGGAAGACTTCGTCATCGCCACCGGCGTGCAATACAGCGTGCGCCAGTTTGTCGATTTCGCCGCCGCCGAACTGGGCATCAAATTGCGCTGGGAAGGCAGCGGCGTGGATGAAAAAGGTATCGTTGTCGAGAACACCGGCGACGCCAGCCCGCTGCAACCGGGTCAGGTTGTCGTGCAGGTAGACCCGCGCTACTTCCGTCCGACCGAAGTCGAAACTCTGCTGGGCGATCCGACCAAAGCCCGGGAAAAACTCGGCTGGACACCGAAAACCACCCTGCAAGAACTGGTGCAGGAAATGGTACGCGCCGATTACGACGATGCCCGCCGTTATCGTCTGGTGCGCGATCATGGCTTCGAAGTCAAGGCTCGCAATGAATAAGCACATTCCCGCTACAGCCAAAATCTACGTCGCCGGCCATCGCGGCATGGTTGGGGCAGCGATTGAGCGTAACCTGCGCGCCGCAGGTTATAGCAACATCGTCAGCCGCACACATGCCGAGCTGGACCTGACCAATCAGGCCGCCGTAGATGCATTCTTTGCGGCTGAAAAACCGCAGTACGTGATCCTGGCTGCCGCCAAGGTCGGCGGTATTCACGCCAACAATGTCTATCGCGGCGAATTCATCTACCAGAACCTGATGATCCAGAACAACGTGATCGACGCCGCTCATCGCAACGGCGTAGATCGCCTGTTGTTCCTTGGTTCCAGCTGCATTTAT
>CALMFQ010000259.1 GCA_937863215.1 uncultured Pseudomonadota bacterium | reverse complement strand
CTGTGTGTGGGCGGCGGCATGGGTATTGCCACCATTATCGAGCGCGTGTGAGCCGGGGAGACATCAAGATGACTAACGCCATTCAATACCAGATCGACGCCGACAAGATCGTCACCCTGACCATCGACATGCCGGGCCAGTCGGCCAACACCATGAATGCCGCCTATCGCGAAGCGATGGGCGAAACCATCAACCGCCTGGAAGCAGACAAAGCCGATATCGCCGGCGTGATCCTGACTTCGGGCAAATCCACCTTTTTTGCCGGTGGCGACCTGAACGAGCTGGTGCAGGCGCAGCCGGAACACGCCGAAGCGTTTTTCCAGATGGTGGAAACCATCAAGGGCCAGCTGCGCCGGCTGGAAAAACTCGGCAAACCGGTGGTGGCTGCCATCAACGGCGCCGCACTCGGCGGCGGTTTTGAAATTGCGCTGGCCTGCCAACGCCGTATCTGCCTGAGCAACAGCAAGATTCAGCTTGGCCTGCCGGAAGTGACGCTGGGCCTGCTGCCGGGCGGCGGCGGTGTCACCCGTCTGGTGCGACTGCTGGGCCTGCAAGCCGCGTTCCCGTTCCTGATGGAAGGCAAGCGCGTGCGCCCGCAGGCGGCACTGGAGGCCGGCCTGATCCATGAGCTGGCGGATTCGCCGGAAGAGATGCTGGCCAAGGCGCGTGCCTGGATTCTCGCCAACCCCAACGCCAAACAGCCGTGGGATGCCGACGGCTACAAAATGCCCGGTGGCACGCCCAGCGCGCCGAAAGTGGCACAGATGCTGGCGATTGCCCCGGCCATGCTGCGCGCCAAAACCAGCGGCTGTTATCCGGCGCCGGAAGCGATCATGTCCGCCGCAGTCGAGGGCGCGCAGGTCGATTTCGACACCGCCAGCCGCATCGAGTCGCGCTATTTCGTCAAGCTGGCAACCGGCCAGATCGCCAAGAACATGATTGGCAGCTTCTGGTTCCAGTTGAACGAAATCAAGGCCGGCGGCAGCCGTCCGAAAGACATCGCCAAGTCCAAAGTCAGCAAGGTGGCGGTGATCGGTGCCGGCATGATGGGCGCCGGCATTGCCTGGGCCACCGCCAGCAAGGGCATTCCGGTAGTGCTGAAAGACGTATCGCAGGAAGCCGCCGACAAGGGCAAGGCCTACAGCAAAAAGCTGCTGGATAAAAAAGTCAGCCGTGGCCAGATGAGCCAGAGCAAGGCCGACGAGATTCTTGGCCTGATCCACGCTACCACTGATGCTGCCGATTTTGCCGGTTGCGATCTGGTGATCGAAGCGGTGTTCGAAAACCGCGAGCTGAAAGCCAAGGTGACGCAAGAGGCAGAGAAATATCTGGCACCGAATGCGGTGGTGGCATCGAACACCTCGACGCTGCCGATTACCGGTCTGGCGCAGGCATCGGCCAACCCTGCCAATTTCATCGGCCTGCACTTCTTCTCGCCGGTCGACAAGATGGAGCTGGTGGAAATCATCAAGGGCAAAGACACCACGCCGGAAACGCTGGCGCGTGCTTTCGACTACGTGCTGCAGATCGGTAAAACGCCAATCGTCGTCAACGATAGCCGTGGTTTCTTCACCAGCCGCGTGTTTGGCACCTACGTCAACGAAGGCATCGCCATGTTGGGCGAGGGCGTCTATCCGTGGGGTATCGAAATGGCAGCGGCCAAGGCCGGCATGCCGGTCGGCCCGCTGGCGGTGACCGATGAAGTCAGCCTCAGCCTGTGCCAGCACATCCGCGACCAGAGCCGTGCCGACATGGAAGCCGAAGGCAAGCCATGGCAGGCGCATCCGGCCGAAGCCGTGATCGACCAGATGCTGGGCGAATACAAGCGTGCCGGCAAGGCCGCCGGTGCCGGTTTCTACGATTACCCGGCGGGTGGCAAAAAGCAGTTGTGGTCCGGCCTGGCCGAGCATTACGTCAAGCCGGAGAAGCAGATCCAGTTCCGCGACATGCGTGACCGGCTGTTGTTCATCCAGGCGATCGAAACCGTGCGCTGTTTTGAAGAAGGCGTGCTGGAGTCGGTGCGCGATGCCAACATCGGTTCGATCTTTGGCCTTGGTTTTGCGCCATGGTCGGGGGGCGCCATCCAGTACATCAACCAGTATGGCGTGGCGCAGTTCGTTGAACGCGCCAAGGTGCTGGCAAAACGCTACGGCGCGCGTTTCAATCCGCCGCAGCTGTTGCTGGACAAAGCGGCCAAGGGCGAGCAGTTTATCTGATCATTTTTTGCCTGATAGCGCGGGCCGCACCTTCCGGTGCGGCTTTTTTATTGGCTATTACACAGGAGTAGGGTTG
>CALMFQ010000258.1 GCA_937863215.1 uncultured Pseudomonadota bacterium | reverse complement strand
TGTACGGCCTCGACTTCATCAACGCCACCGGCTGGATCAAGCAGAACCTGCCGCACGCGAAAATTTCCGGCGGCGTGTCCAACGTGTCGTTCTCGTTCCGCGGCAACAACAAGGTGCGCGAAGCGATCCACGCGGTATTCCTGTATCACGCCATCAAGCAGGGCATGACCATGGGTATCGTCAACGCCGGCGCGCTGGAAGTGTACGAAGAAGTGCCAGCCGATCTGCGCGAACGCATCGAAGATGTGGTGCTGAACCGCACGCCAAAAGACGGCGGCGATGCTACCGAACATCTGATTGCACTGGCGGAAAAGTTCAAGGGCGACGCCACCCAGGCCCAGACCGAAGACCTGAGCTGGCGCCAGGGCACGCTGCAGGAGCGCATCACCCACGCGCTGGTGAAAGGCATCACGACCTATATCGTCGAAGACACCGAAGAAGCACGCCAGCAGGCTGAGCGCCCGATCCACGTGATCGAAGGCCCGCTGATGAATGGCATGAATCACGTCGGCGACCTGTTCGGCGCCGGCAAGATGTTCCTGCCGCAAGTGGTCAAATCGGCACGCGTGATGAAAGCTGCTGTGGCTTATCTGGAGCCGTTCATCGAGGAAGAAAAGATCCGCCTCGGGCTGCAGGACGCACCGGCCAAGGGCAAGATCATCATGGCCACGGTGAAAGGCGACGTGCACGACATCGGCAAGAACATCGTCGGCGTGGTGCTGCGTTGTAACAACTACCAGGTATTCGACCTGGGCGTGATGGTGCCGTGCCAGACCATTCTCGATAAAGCACGCGAAGTCGGTGCCGACATCATCGGCCTGTCCGGTCTGATCACGCCGTCGCTGGAAGAAATGAGCCATGTCGCCAAGGAAATGCAGCGCCAGGGCTTCGACATTCCGCTGATGATCGGTGGCGCCACCACCTCCAAGGTGCACACCGCGGTCAAGATCGACCCGAATTATGAGGGCCCGGTGGTATACGTGCCGGATGCCTCGCGTGCGGTGGGTGTCTGCTCCAGCCTGCTGTCGGACGAACTGAAAACCGATTTCGTCACCAAGGTGGCGGCGGAATACGAAAACATCCGCACCATTCACGCCAACCGCGAAAAAGCGCCGCTGCTGCCGCTGCCGCAGGCGCGCGCCAACAGCTTCAAGATCGACGCCGGCTATCAGCCGCCGCAGCCAAAACAACTCGGCGTGATCAAATTCGAGAACTACGATCTGGCCGAAATTGCTGCATACATCGACTGGAGCCCGTTCTTCAACGCCTGGGAGCTGTTCGGCAAATACCCACGCATTCTCGACGACAAAACCGTCGGCGAAGAAGCGCGCAAGCTGTTTGCCGAAGCGCAGGCCATGCTGAAACAGATCATCGAGGAAAAATGGCTGACCGCCAGTGGCGTGATCGGCCTGTTCCCAGCCAATCAGGTCAACGGTGAGGACATCGAAATCCGCGATCCGGCCAGCGGCGAGGTGTTGATGACCTGGCACGGCCTGCGCCAGCAGAACCAGAAAGCCGAAGGCAAACCGAATTACTGCCTGTCCGATTTCGTCTTGTCGAAAGACAGCGGCCAGCAGGACTACATCGGCGCTTTCGCCGTGACCGGTGGCCTCGGCATCGAGCCACATGTGAAACGCTTCGAGGCAGCCAACGACGACTACAGCGCGATCATGGTCAAAGCCCTGGCCGACCGTTTTGCCGAAGCCTTTGCCGAGCTGATGCACGCGAAGATCCGCACCGAGTTGTGGGGCTACGTCGGCAACGAGCAATTGAGCAACGACGAGCTGATCGACGAGAAATACGTCGGCATCCGCCCTGCTCCCGGCTACCCGGCCTGCCCGGATCACACCGCAAAAAATGGGCTGTTCCGCATTCTGGGTGCCGAATCGATTGGCATGCAGCTGACCGAAGGCTACGCGATGTTGCCGACTGCGGCAGTCAGTGGCTTCTATTTCTCACACCCGGACAGCCGTTATTTTGCGGTGGGTAAAGTCGACAAGGATCAGGTCGAGGCTTATGCCCAGCGCCGTGGCGTCAGCATCGAGCAGGCGGAGCGCGATCTGGCACCGAACCTGGGCTACAACGCCTGATCAACGCAGCTCATAAAAACAACAAAAGCCGGTGGATCGCTCCACCGGCTTTTGTTTTCGTGGCTGTGGCTTACTTACTGCTGCTTGCCTACAACTGATTTCTGCACATTGCCTGTGCCTTGTTCGCTGTTTGCCAACACCAGCTTACCGTCTTTGACCGGAATCCTGTTGATCGGGATGTAATCGGTGCGAACGACCGACTCCTTACCATCGAAGCGGTAGCGCACATCGTAGCCTGCAGCCTTTTCCTCAGTCTTGCTCACATTACGGCAACGCTTGCTGGAGGTGGTGTAGGTATCGTTGTGCTGCATGTTTTTCTGCACCTGATTACCGGCATAGCCACCGGCAAGCGCGCCTGCCACGGTCGCCACGTCGCGACCGCGGCCATTGCCGACCTGGTGCCCGAGCACACCGCCCAGTACGCCACCGATCGCGCTACCGGCAATGCGCTGCTCATCCCGCACCGGTCGGGTATGCGTCACTTTCACATCGTGGCATTCCCGCCCCGGTACCTCGACTTTCTCGGTCACCGGCACGACCGCCAGCACTTCGGCATATTGCGGCTCCGGTGGAGCCATGTAGCGATAGCCCGCCACCGCACCACCGCCCACTACGGCAATCGCACCCAGCACCGCGCCCGCCATCATCGATCTGGTCATGTTTCACCCCTTGCAGCGATTTGAACTTGGCACCAGTTTGCCGGCAGCCGACTGAACCGGAAATGAATCGCCACAGCACAAACAAAAAGCCGGGCTTGTGACCCGGCTTGGCTTCTGGGCTGGCGTGTCGATCAGACTTCGCCACCGAAACGGTCGATCAGGTTTTCAATGTATTTGCGTACCAGACCGTCAAACTCCGATTTCACCACCGGGCCGACGACCATTTTCATCAGGCCGGGCAGCGGAATGTCCATGTCGCCGCCGGTTTCCAGCACCACCAGCGTTGAATTGCCCTTGTCGGTAATATTCCAGATGCCGGACACTTGCGCATTGCCGACACCCTTTACCGGCGTCCAGGTAATTTCGCCCTTGGCCTTGTTCGGTACGTATTTCGACGCATACACGGTCTGGATATGAAAAGCGTCGGTGCCGACTTTTTCCATTTCCCAGCGGAACGCGTTGTCGCCCAGATCGACCAGGCTGGCGACTTTAGGGAAATGGCTTACCGACAGCGGCACATCGGCCAGCAGGTCGAAAACCTCGTCAAACGGTGCCTTTACTTCGAATTCGTAGCCAACATCGACCTTAACGGTAAATGCCATGTGTGTCTTCCTCATCAATTGATTGCGTGGCACCGGCACCTTGCCGGCGCGAAATTTCATGCCGACGGAATAATATCAATTTACGCCGTTTCCGGCATCCATTTGCGTCAACTATATGTAAAAGAAGCCGGTATTGCCGCTGCATCTGCGGCGCAGCGGCGCTTCTACTGGAGGAATGGCCGCGATGGCAAGATACCGTTTTCGCACCAGCTGGCAAATTGCGGCGCCACTTGCGCCGGTTTACGCGGCAATCGAGGATTCGCTTGACTGGCCGCAGTGGTGGCCGGGTGTGGTCAGCGTCAACCAACTGCACAGCGGCGATGCGGCGGGCATCGGCAATGTGCGCCGCTATTGCTGGCGCGGCCGTCTGCCGTATCGCGTGGTGTTCGACATCACGCTGGCCGCGAAGCAGCCCGGCCGGCGGCTGGAAGGATATGCCTGCGGCGATGTCTGCGGCACCGGCATCTGGCTGTTTGCTGAAGCGGGCGACGCCACCGCGGTACAATACGACTGGCTGGTAAGCACATCCAAAGCCTGGATGAACCTGCTTGCGCCGCTTGCCAGCCCGCTGTTCCGCTGGAACCACGACTGGCTGATGCAGCGCGGCGGTGAAGCGCTGGCGCACAAGCTCGGCACACGCCTGCTGGCCAGCCGGCACGAACATATTTGACGCCCCTGATCGCGGGCACACGGGAAACATCATTCAACTCGAACGCATCTTGCAATCTCAGGGCTTTGGTAGCCGCAAACAATGCCGCACGTTGATCGAGGCCGGCCGGGTCAGCGTCGCCGGGGCGATCTGCGACGCCGCGGGACAGGATTTTGCTACCGCCGGCCTGCAGTACAGTGTCGACGGCGAGGTCTGGCAGTTTCGCGCCAGGGTTTACCTGTTGCTGCACAAACCACCGGGCTACGAATGCTCGCGCAATCCGCAGCATCATCCGAGCGTGCTGTCGCTGCTGCCGGCGCCGCTGCGCGAACGCGGCGTGCAATGTGTGGGGCGTCTCGACGAAGACACCAGCGGCCTGCTGTTGCTGACCGACGACGGCCCCTGGCTGCACCGCCTGACCCATCCCAAACGACACGTACCGAAGCGTTACGCCGTGCGCCTCAAACATGCCGCCACCGAGGCGATGCTGCAGGCGCTGCAGCAAGGCGTGCTGCTGCATGGCGAGGAGCTGCCGGTACGTGCCGACGAACTGGCCTGTAGCGAGCCGCACACGCTGCTGCTGAGCATCGATCAGGGCAAATACCATCAGGTCAAGCGCATGGTCGCCGCGGCCGGCAACCGGGTGGAAGCGCTGCATCGCCAGCGTTTCGGCCAACTCGATCTGGGGGCGCTGGCGCCGGGCGAGTGGCGTTATCTGAGCGCAGCGGAACAAGCACTGGCGGGCGCTGGCTAAGCGCAGCAATTCAGCCTGGATTCAGGCAGCGTGCCGCACAATGGCCCCATCAACAACGACACAACCATTGTGGAGGCGCGTCATGTGGAAAAAAATGTTGCTGGCAGGCCTGTCGGCATTGCTGTGTGCCGGCGCATATGCCGGCGAACGCGATAATGCGGCAGTGGGCGGCGCACTCGGTGGCGCACTGGGAGCGGTCATCGGCCATGACATGAACGGCCGCAACGGCGCGGTAGTCGGCGCAGCGATCGGCGGCGCCACCGGTGCGGCAATCGGCTCGGATTATGGCCGTCGCAACAACCGCCAGGTCGAAGTACGCGAACGGGAGCGCATTGTCTACGCTCCTCCGCCTCCGCCGCCGGTTCAGTCGTACTACGGCGGACATGAGCGCGGCAATCGCTACGGCTGGTATCGCGACGATGATCACTGGCGTCATCGCCACTGGCACCATCGCCATCACCGCTTTCACGACCATGACTGAGCGCGGCCAATGCTGAAGCCTATGCATAGCGGAATCGTTACTGCCGGCGTGGCGGCCCTGCTTGCCGCCACGGTGCAGGGCGGCGAAATCCGTACTACCGCCGCTGCGCCCGCCGGTGCACGTGTGTGCGTCGTCAACGTCAACAGCGCCGAACAATCCTGCGACGGCGAAACCCCGCTCAAACTGCAGGTGATGAAATTCGCCAGCGACAATCTCGACAACCGGCGCCGCGAATCGCTGCTGTCATCGGCTTTGTCTGCCTATGTCGCGCAGGGATTTCGTATCGTTGGCTGTCTCGAATCCGGCAAAGAGCCGGTCTGCATCGTCGCGCGCGACTCGCGCTAAACTATCCACACCGCCTCTCTTCGCGGCTTCTTTCAAGCCCAGAGCGACCGCCAGCCACGCGCAAGAATTTTGTCAACTTTCTGAAATTACTGGCTAAACTTGAAATTGTGTCGCTGTGTCCGGCGCATGCATCACGCGCCGCCACAGCGCACCTTCCGGTCAATCTTGCGTGAGGTACTACCCATGAAGCAAATGGCTTTCGATCTGGATTTCGACAAACACTACAACGCCAGTCTGGTTATTGCCTGCGACCAATGCGGCAAGGAAACCAGCAAGCATCTGCGCTCGCTGGTGCCCGATACGGTGCTGCGATGTAGTTGTGGCTCGGACATGCAGATCACCTCGCAGCAACTGAGTGCGGCGGAAAAACGCCAGCAGCAGATCAAATCCTCCTATCGTCTCGCCATGTAAATCCGGCCACCGGGTGGCCAAGCGCTGCCCGGTTTCGCTCAGCATTACCAGCCTTCGCGTAAATATTCCCCCGTCAGCAACGCCAGATCGGCACACCCCAGCTGCGCCAGCGTCAGGTCGATTTCTTCGCGCAGGATTGCCAGCGCCCGCCGCGCACCGGCCAATCCATCGGCAGCCACGCCATATAGCGCCGGCCGGCCGACGAAGACGAAATCTGCGCCCAGCGCCCATGCCTTGAGAATATCGCTGCCACGCCGGATGCCACCGTCCAGCATCAGCGTCATTTGTTGTCCGAGCACGGCGCGAATCGCCGGCAGCATTTCCAATGCCGCTGGCGCCGCATCCAGCTGCCGCCCGCCGTGATTGGATACGATCAAGCCATCGACGCCCAGCCGCTGCGCCTGCACCGCATCGTTCGGCGCCAGGATGCCCTTCAACACCAATCGGCGCGGCCATTGGCGGCGAATACGTTCCAGATCGTGCCAAGTCTGTGTAAACGGAATCTGCGCCGAGAAAAATGCAGCAATCTGCCTGGCGCCTGCCCCGTTGCCGGCATATGGCGCCCAATTTTCGAAGCGTGGCAGACCGTGGCGCAATACCGTGCCTAACCATGCCGGGTGGCGCAGCATGTCCAGCACACAGCCGGGCGAGGGCTTGACCGGTGGCACGAAGCCGTTGCGCCAGTCGCGCTCGCGCTTTGAATGCACCGGTACGTCAACGGTCAGCACCAGTGTTTCGATTCCGGCCTCCAGCGCGCGCCGGATCAGATCGTCGGTAATGGCAGTTTCACGTGAAACGTACAACTGGAACCACGCATGGCGCGGCGCCGCTGCAGCCACACGCTCAATCGAAGTCGTGGCGGCACCCGACATGATGAACGGCACATTCGCCTCGGCTGCAGCCTGCGCCAGCATCAGATCGGCGCCGGGGCGCGCAAACCCCGCCAGGCCGGTAGGTGCAATACCGAACGGGCTGGCATAGTTCTGGCCAAACAGCGTGGTCTGCTGGCTGCGCTGACTGACGTCCGTCAGATAGTGCGGCACCATGCGCCAGCGCTCGAACGCCTGCCGATTGCGCGCCAGCCCGGTTTCATCCTCGACACCGCCGTCGATATAATCGAAAACGATGCGTGGCAAACGCCGCTGCGCCATGCGGCGCAAATCGTCGATATTGACGGCCTTGCTGCTCGAAGCCATGCTCTCTCCCCTGCAATTAATCTGTCGCGACTATAGCAAACCTGCGTCGCGCTCCTTGTCCGGACCAACCATGCAAATTGACCCGATCATCCGCGCCTGTCAGGCTGCCGATCTTGCCACACTGGCAAAACTGGCACAGCTGATCTGGCAGCAACACTACCCCGCCATTATCAGCCAGGCGCAGATCGACTACATGCTGGCACAGCGCTATGCCGTACCGGCATTGCAGGCCGAAATCGGTACAGCGGGGCACTGGCTGGACGGATTATGGCTGGCGGAGTGCATGAGCGGGTTCGTCAATTATTTTCTGCTCGCCGACCCGGCAGTAATGAAGCTCGACAAGCTGTATCTGCATCCGGAGTGGCACGGCAAGGGGCTGGGCAGCCTGCTGCTGCAATATGTCGCGGCGCGTGCGCGCCAGCAGGGTTGCACCACGCTGCAGTTGGCGGTGAACAAGCGGAATCGACTGGCAATCCGCGCCTATCAGCGCAACGGCTTCAGTATCGTCGAGTCGATGACACAGGACATCGGCGGCGGATTTGTGATGGATGATTATCTGCTGCAACTGGCGCTGTAAAAAACGGCGCAGCGGTATCGACCGCTGCGCCGCATTCTGGCTGGACGACTCCCGGCAGCAACCGAGACTCAGGCGATTTTCTTTTC
>CALMFQ010000257.1 GCA_937863215.1 uncultured Pseudomonadota bacterium | reverse complement strand
CGGTGCTTTTTGTTGGCTATATCAGCACGGCGAGTGGCTTGCCACAGATATCCCCTCTCCCCTTGCGGGAGAGGGTTTGGGAGAGGGGAAAATCCGTCACCCTCTCCCCAACCCTCCCCCATCAAGGGGGAGGGGGATCGTAGCCATTGCAGCCATCGCAGCAAGATCAACCGCCACATGGCTCTCAGGTATAGTTCCCCCTTGCTCCAACAATCAGATAACCCATGAAAACTTCCGCCCAATACCAGATCGGCATCGACCTTGGCACCACCAATACCGTGGTTGCCTATGCGCCCATCGGCAGCGACGACATCCAGCTGTTTGCAATCGAACAGCTGGTCGGCCCCGGCGAAGTGGCGGCACAGCCGCTGCTGCCGTCGTTGCGCTTTCACGCCACAGCCGGCGAGCTGGCGGCGGACGATCTGCTGCTGCCGTGGCCGGATAGCAATAGCAGCGCCGCCGAGCCGGTGGTAATCGGCCGCTGGGCGCGCCATCTGGGCGGACAGGTGCCGGGGCGGCTGGTGGCCAGCGCCAAGAGTTGGTTGTCGCATGCGGCGGTTGATCGTAGCGCGCCGATCCTGCCGTGGGGCGGTGCCGACGACGTGGCGAAAATTTCGCCGCTGGATGCCAGCGCCAGCTATCTGGCGCACGTGCGTGCGGCGTGGAACCAGCGCTTTCCGCAGGCGCCGCTGGAACAGCAGGAAATCGTCCTCACCGTGCCGGCCTCGTTCGACGAAGGCGCACGCGAGCTGACGCTGCAAGCCGCGCGCGACGCCGGCCTGCCGGAGCTGCGGCTGCTGGAAGAGCCGCAGGCGGCGTTCTACGACTGGCTGTTCCGCCACAAACACACCTTGAGCGAAGAGCTGGGCCAGAGCCGGCTGGTGCTGATCTGCGACGTCGGCGGCGGCACCACCGACCTGAGCCTGATCCGCGTCGAGCTGCGCGACGGCCAGCCACAGTTGAGCCGAATCGGCGTCGGCAATCACCTGATGCTCGGCGGCGACAATATGGACCTGGCGCTGGCGCACCTGATCGAGCCGCGCCTGGGTGAAACCAGCAAGCTGTCGGCCGGGCGCATGGCGCAGCTGATTGAACGTTGCCGTGCCGCCAAGGAACAACTGCTGGCCGCCGATGCGCCGGAGCAGGTGCTGGTGACCTTGCTTGGCGGCGGCAGCCGGCTGATCGGCGGCAGCCGCTCCGCCGAGCTGCGGCGCGACGAGGTGATGCAGTTGGTGGTCGATGGCTTTTTCCCGCGCGTGGCGCCCACCGATCTGGCCAAACAGTCGCGTGGCGGGCTGGTCGAATTCGGCCTGCCGTTTGCTGCCGATGCCGCCGTCACCCGCCATATCGCCAGCTTCCTGCAACAACACGCCGGCGCGGCGCGCACGGCACTGGGGCAAAGCGACGCCAGTCAGCCGGCAATCCCCGATACCTTGTTGCTCAACGGCGGCGTATTCCGTGCCGCGGCGCTGGAGCAGCGGCTGACTGACGTGCTGGGCGACTGGCACGGCCAGCCGCTGAAGCTGCTGCACAATCACAACCCGGATGTCGCCGTCGCCCGCGGTGCGGTGGCGTATGCGCTGGCGCGGCAGGGCAATGCGCCGCGTATCGGTGGCGGCGCGGCGCGTAGTTATTTCCTGCTGCTGGAGCAGGCCGATGGCGGTGCGCAGCAGGCGGTGTGCCTGTTGCCGCGCGGCAGCGAGCCGGGGCAGGAGATCGCATTGGCCAACCGTAGCTTCGCGCTGCGGCTGGGGCAGCCGGTGCGTTTCCACCTGCTGTCGTCGGTGGCCGATGCGCCGGGCCACGCCGTGCCGCTGCCGGGCGAACTGGTCGATGTCGCCAGCGGCGATTTCACCCGCCTGCCGCCGATTGCCACCGTGCTGCCGGCAGCGAAGAGCGGCGGCAAGCAGGAAATCCCGGTGCAATTGGCAACCGCATTGACCGAAATCGGCACGCTGCAGATGTTCTGCGTTGACGCCGCCGATGCCGCGCAGCGCTGGCAACTGGAATTCCAGCTGCGCGGCAAGCGGTCGCAGGGCGACGCGGGCAGCGGCGAGGCGCTGCCGCCGCGTTTCAATCAGACCATCGACAAACTGGAGCGCGTGTTCGGCAATCGCAGCAAGGGCGTGACGGTCAACGACGTCAAGCAATTGCGCGCACAACTGGAAAAACTGCTTGGCGAGCGCGACAGCTGGTCGCTGGTGGTATTGCGTCACCTGTTCGACGCCTTGCTCGCCCGCGCCAAGGGCCGCCGCCGCTCGGCCGAACACGAACGGCTGTGGCTGAACCTGGCCGGCTTCTGCCTGCGCCCCGGCTACGGCCACGCGCTCGACGACTGGCGCTGCGAACAACTGTGGCAGCTGTTCGAGCCCGGCGTGCAATACGGCAACGACGCGCAGGTGTGCGTCGAATGGTGGACGCTGTGGCGCCGCATCGCCGGCGGCCTGCCGCAGCCGGCGCAACTGCGGCTGATGGACGATTTCGCGCTGATCCTCGACGACGACAAGGAAGAAATGCGCAAACGCGCCGTGCCGGTGGTCAAAGGCACGCAGGATGACATGATCCGGCTGGCGGCATCGCTGGAGCGCATTCCGGCCGAATTCAAATACCAGGTCGGCGCCTGGCTGTTCGAACTGCTGCAGAAATCGCTCGAACGCAACGCCGACGGCGAAACCCAGCGCAACCTGTGGGCCATCGCCCGCCTCGGCACCCGCCAGCCGCTCTATGGCAGCGCCCACGACGCGATCCCGCCGATAGCCATCGGCGACTGGCTGCAATTCCTGCTGCAACTAGACTGGAAACGCACCCCCCACGTCGCCGCCAGCACCGCCCACCTGGCACGCATGACCGGCGACCGCAGCCGCGACATCGACGACGCACTGCGCGATCAGGTGCTGGAACGACTGGCCAGCAACCGCGCCGCACCGGCATTGGCGGCGATGGTCAGCCAGGTGGTCAGGCTGGATGCCGCCGAACAGCAGCGTGCGCTGGGCGAGGCGCTGCCGCCGGGGTTGAAGCTGCTGGGTTAATTGCCGCCGGAAGCAGGCCTGCAAGGCAAGCTGGGATTGGCCTGCAGGCCAGGCTGCGAGGCAATACCGGCGCGGTTTGCAGAGGAGGCAGTGTGGTAGTGGTAGGGTGGGTTAGCCGCAGGCGTAACCCACCGAATTGCCGGGACAAAAGACGTCGAACCACGTGGGTAAAAAGACGGCATCGTGACCCGCCCGACGTGATGGTCAATCAGTCAAACATGGCGTTGAGCTTGAGCCACAGGTTGCGGCCTGGTTCGTTGACCCGTGTGGTCTGCAGTGCGTAGCCGGGAATCGCCACCGCGCCACGGCTGATGTGTTCGGCGTAGTTCTTGTCGAGCAGATTGTCTACGCCTGCGCTCAATTGCAGCATCTTGTCCGGTTTCCAGCCTGCATTCAGCGATAGCACGCCAAAGCCGCCGGTGGCGTCGATATCTTGACCGACGATATTGCCTTGGTTCGGCGCGATCCGCTCCTGTCGTGCTACCAGCCGCACCAGTCCGCCGAACGACCAGACCCGGTTATCCCATGTGGCGATCAGCCGGCTTTCGAGCGGCGGTAATTGTGCCAGCGGCAAATGGTCGCTGGTATTGTCGCCATGTACATAGGCGAGCGTGGCGTCGAGCTTCAGATTGGCTCCCAGATTCCGCCCGGCGCTGGCTTCCAGTCCCCAGCTGCTGGCATCGATATTACGGGTAATGGTCGCACTGCGGCTTGTTCCCATCGCAGCTGGTTTGCTGTAGCCGGACTGGATCAGGATAAAATTGTCGATACGATTGGCAAACGCAGACAGACCCAGCCGGATCGCCCCTTGGCTGCCGCTGATGCCGATGTCGAGCTGGCTGGTTTTTTCCGGCCGGGTGACGGCAAATGCGCTGAGCGTGGTGGCGCTTTCCTTGTTGAACAGCTCCCAGTAATCGGGAAAACGCTGTACATGGCCGACCCCTGCGTAGGTAGTCAGGCCACCGGGCAGGTCGCGTTCGAAGCGGATGAAGCCGCTGTGCAGCGCATTGCTGCGGCTGGCGTTGGCGGTCGGGTTGGCCATGCTGCCCATGCCAACGCTGACGGTGCTGCGCAAATCGTCGGCACGCCATTGGTCGAGCCGGGCGCCGCCGATCAAGCGCTCGGTTTCGCCCGAATAATGTGTCAGTTCAGCGAACAGCCCCAGCTGGCGGAAAAACGCGTCATCGACGCGTGCCATGTTTTCTACCGGTTGTGACCATTGCTTCATGCTCATGCGTCCGGAATGGTTGTTCTGCTGCCCGTCGATTCCCAGCTGGAGCTGGTTTGCCTCTCCCGGTGAGAGGGTCAGCGCCAGCCGGCCGCCTCGGGTGAGCCGGTCGGGGTTCATCGACGCCGGTTCGGTACTCATGCCGGCTGGCACGAAATCGCGCAGGCTGTAGTTGTCCATCACATGATCAACATAATTGCGGTACAGCTGCGCCTCTATCTTTTCGACGCCGGGCAGCGGGCGGTGCGTATCGAGTTTCAGGCCGACGTTGTCGCGTGCGAACTTGCTGCCGTCTACGCTGCGGTCGGCATAAGCAGCCTCGCCATCGCTTTTGGCTGCACTGATTTCCAGCCGGGTCTGTTCGCCCATATGCAGGCCAAGTGCGGCGCTGCTGTTCCAGCGTGTGTAGTTTGAATGGATGATGTTGCCGCTGCCATCGCGGTAATCGTCGCTGTGGCTGTGACTGGCCACGACCCGGCCATCGACCGCTGCGCTGCTGCCACGCGCTTCCAGCAGCTCATCGAGGCGGCTAAAGCTACCGGCCATCAGGCTGCCATATAGCTTGCCACCCGGTTGTTGCTGTTGTTGCCGGTCATATTCGAACAACACGGTGCCGGCCGAGTTGCCTGCTCCGTGCGCGACTGTTTGTGGCCCCTTGATCACGCTGATGCGGTCATACGATTCGGGGAAGACATAGGCGGTGGGCGGATCCATGCGATTGCCGCAACCGCCGAGAATCTGCTCGCCATCGAGCAGAATATTCAGACGCGAACCAGCCATGCCGCGCAGCACCGGGTCGCCGTCGGCACCTCCCTTGCGGATTACGTTGAAACCGGGAATGGTTTTCAGGTAGTCGGCACCATCGTTGGCAGGTACCGGCTGGCGCGGTGTTTTTGCCTGCGTGACAGTGGTCAACGGCGCTGCGATGCGTGTGGCGGTTACCACTGCCGGTTCCAGCTCGACGGGATCGGCCAGACCCAGGGAAGGAAAAGCGGCGGCAATGGCCAGGGTAAGTATGGAACGCGACATGGTATATCCGGAACGACACGATGATGGCCGGATGATAAAAGTCGCTACGCTTGTCGCGGAATGCGGCATTTCGTCGCAGCCAGTATGCTGCGCTACGTTGCGTTGACTGCTATCGCAATGAAAACAAAATGGAATTCTGTCGCTTGCCGCTATGTGCAAGGAATGGCGGATGTGCTGTCACGTTGATCAAGATCAAGTGTATAGAGCCGGCGTAGTACGTTCATCGGGTTGTCTCCGGTTTGACCGATATTTCCTCGCCGGTAGCAAAAAACACCCCTCCCGCAACATAGTGTATTGACCGTCGTTCGGGCTGGTCGAAATGCCAGTGGCCGTTGCTGAATACGCGTGGATCGGCCCAGGCGGCGACCACTTCGGCGACGAACAGGTCGTATGCCTGCTGGTTGTGCGGTTCGTTGACGATGCGGCATTCGAGCCAGCCGATGCAGCCGGCGATCAGCGGTGCGCCTACCTTGCTGGCGGGCAGGGTGGAGATGTCGTGGGCGCTGAATTTGTCGTGTTCGCGGCCGGATGCGGAGCCGACTGCCAGCGTCAAACCAGCCTGCGTGCGGCACGGGACATTGAGCACCAGTTCGCCGGATTGCTCGATCAGTTGCCGCGTCAGGGTGCTCTTGTCGATCACCAACGCTACTTTGGGCGGATTGAAATCCAGCGGCATGGTCCACGATGCCGCCATTACGTTGCGCTGGCCGGCGGCGGCGCTGGAGACCAGCGTTACCGGGCCGTGGTTGAGCAGGCGGTAGGCTTTGGTCAGTTCGACCGGCTGGATGTGGCTGTGCATCGGCTGTCCTGTCTGGTTGGCGGGCAATGGCTTGCGGCCGAGTATACGGCGCGGCCGGCGCATCGGTGAATCCTGATTCAATGCAGCCTGACGCGGCAATGAAAAACGGCCCGCGAGCGGGCCGTTGTGTTTGGTGTTGCGCGAAGCTCAGTTCAGAGTTCTGAGGAACGCGGCGTGGCTGAAGTAGAAGTCGGTGACGGTGGATTGGCTCTTGTCGCTGAGGATGCCGATCACGTCGAAGTGATCCCAGCCGTCGCGGTTGCCCATGTAGTTCCACACGCCTTTCTGCGGTGTGCTGCCGGCAACGTAGTTGACCACTGGATGGCCGTTCGGCGCGCGGTGGCTGACGCTGTTGACGATGCCGTCGTTCTGGTACCAGCTCTTGTCGATGACGACTTTGCCGGCGTCGTTGCGCGAGTAGGTGCCCATTGCCAGCTCGAACGGCTGCAGTGCCAGGTTGGCCGATGCTTGCGGATACTGGTAATCGCTGAGCAGGCCTTTGTAGGTGGCATCGTTGCCGAACGAGAAGTAGTAGGTGCTGGCGCGGGTTTTGACCCAGTTGTTGATTTCCTTGGCGCCATCCGGATCGAGGTCGGTGAGTGCGGTATTCTTCGAATTCTTGAATACCGGTGAATCGTTGACGCGTTTGGCGTAGTCCAGCAGCGATTCGCCATCCTGGCGCTGCAGGCCGAACTGGTCGAGCTTGAGGTCGTAGATTTTCTTGTCGCCGGTATCGACGCCGGCCACGGCGGCCACGCCGCCGACGATCGACACCACGTCCGGCAGCAGTGTCGGCACGATCAGTGCCAGCGTGGTGCCGTTATGCGCGCCGGAGATGGTGCTGACGCTGCGCACCCAGCCAGTCTTGCCGCCCTGATACAGCGGCGAAGTGGCGGCACCGGTGGCGGCGCGTTCTTCCTGCGAGCCTTCTTCCAGCAGCTGCACCAGCATGCGCGTGGTTTGCGCGCCCTGGCTGTGGGCAACGAAATGCACTTTGTGGCTGGCATCCCAGCCGGCAACGTAAGCCGGATTCTTGCTCACATCCTTGGCGTAACAACGGCCGTAGCGGGTGATGCCGAATTTGGCGGCATGCGCTGCGCCGTAGTCGGTGCAGCCGCCGGTCATCTGCGCGTACAGCTCGGCGGCACGGTCCCAGTTGGAGCTGAACGGGCCGACTGCCGCGGTGTAGGTCATGTAACCCTTGGCTTTGAGCAATTCCTGGATATCGTAGAAGCCGCCCCAGTGCTTGTAGCCGAGCATTTCATCGCGGCCCCAGCCGGAAAAGCCGTGCACCAGCACGATCGGGTCGGTGTTGGCGGCCAGCGCCTGGGTCATCGGCAGGGCGGTGAGCAGGGCCAGAAACAGTTTGCTGAGCTTGTTCATTTGAATGTTTCTCCTCATTCGGTTTTTTTCGACAAAAGAACCCCCTTGGCGCATCTGGAGTGCGCTCGCGGCAATAGGGATGGGGGATATAGCGGTTTTTAGTATTGTGGCTCTAATCTAGAACAAATGTTTACCGAGTGCAAGCGAAAATATCGAATGCGAAAAAATTGTGTTCGTTATGGAGTGTTTTTCCGGGTGGGCGGTGCCGGAAATGGCGGATGCGCGCATTTGCGCACCGTAGCGGCGGGAATGTCTGCCGCGAGGAAGTGAAGCAGAGTGCTGTGGCGGAGTGCTGGGTGGGCGCCAACGAAAAAAGCGGATCGGCCGCCGATCCGCATGTCGGCATCGCTGCAAGCCGCTCTGGCATTGGCCTGCAGACCGGCCTGCGAGGCAATACCAGAGCGGCTTGCAGGCCGATGCGGTATCAGCGCCCGAGCAAATCGCG